>NZ_VMMK01000031.1:0-31352 GCF_013277255.1 Streptococcus sp. 2154 | reverse complement strand
ATTTTCATTGAGTATTACTTGAGCAACTATACTATTTAGATTAGAAATAAAAGAAGCCATCAGGTTAGCATGTAACCTAAACAGCTCCTTGATTATCCTCCAAATAAACGAGCAAAAAATCCTTTCTTAGTGGATTGGACTTCTTCTTTTGCTTGGTCCAGCTCTAGCTTAAGATTTTCTTGATCCTTCATGGCTTGAAGGGTCAATTGTTGCTGCTGATCGAGTTGTTTGTCTTTCTCAGCAATCTGACGGTCTTTGATACGCATCTGCTCGTCTTTTTCTGATAACTGACGATCCTTGGCTTTTAATTGTTCATAGAGACGAAGAATTTCTGCATTCTTCTCATCAACCAGAATCTCCATCAGTTCACGTTGCTTGACATCTTCACTGACAGGCTCATCTTCAAAAATCGTTTTTTTATAGATTTCTTCTAGCTTAATCAAGCCACTTCTGGTAACAACTGTTACCCCTTTGTCATTTTTATCTGTGTCTTCTTCTGGTAATTCTTTGACACGGTTATTGATTGCTTGGCGAGATAATCCTAAGACCTCTGCAATCTCACTGACGGTCATTTCAATACTCATAATATCCTCTGAAACGTTTTCTAGCTTTTCTTTACTTAAATCTTATCATAAGCTAGAAAAACTGTCAAATTTCCGCTTAATCTAAAGCCTTCAAAAAGGCTAACAAGACTTGGGCAGAGCGACGTCCAGCTTCGATAATAAACTCATCAAAAGAGATGTTTGCTTCATTGTTGGCATTGTCACTCATAGCTCGAATGACTAAAACTGGGAGATTAAGGGCATGCGCTGCCTGAGCAATCGCTGCCCCCTCCATCTCAACAGCTAAAACTTCTGGGAAATGGGACTTAATCGCTTCTATCTTATCATTTCCTGCAACAAAACTATCTCCTGTAGCAATCAAACCAAGATGCCAGTTCTGGTCCAATTGAGATAAACTCTCTTGGATTTTGGCAACAAAGGTTTTATCTGATTCGAAATAAAGCGGTTGTTGCGCCATTTGTCCATAAGCATAGCCAAAAGCTGTGACATCCACATCATGATAGGCTAATTTGTCAGCAATCACGACATCCCCAACAGCGATACCTTCTGCTACTGCCCCAGCTGATCCCGTGTTAATCAAAGCATCCACTTGAAAATGATCAGCCAAAATCGCCACACTCATAGCAGACATGACCTTACCAATTCCACTCTCTACAAGAACGACTTCATGAGAAGCAATGGTGCCTTTATGATAGGTATTTCCTAAGACAACTTGCTCTTGGGCATTTTCTAAATGCTGGACCAAATAAGCTAGTTCTTCTGGCATAGCTGCAATAATTCCTATTTTCATTTCAATTCCTTTTCTATTACAAAAGTTTCATTGCTAAGACAAGCAAAATCAAGAGAAAGATGACTGCAAATAAAATCTTATTCAACTTAGAATTGAAGACATTTCTCTTGGTATTTTCAATGCGACGACTTTTATGAATAGATGGTTCAACCTGAATCTTCAAGGTTTCCTGACTAAAGCCATGTCCCTTAGGATTGGCATAACCAAAACGGGAAGAAGAGGTTGGTAAAATCTTAGTCTCCTCATTATCATCTAGCAAAGGAGGACCTGAAATTTTTTCGCCTCTATTAGCTCTTTCAATCATTTCATCCGTTAATAAAGGTTTACCCATACTGACCTCCTCTATTTTTTGTGCAATTCCCAATATTGTACAGCCATAATTGTCTTGGCATCACAGATATGACCTGATTGGATCAATTCCTTGGCTTCTTCTAAGCTCACTTCAAGGACTTCCAAGGTCTCATCCTCATCCTGCGGACGCGGATTTTCCACTTTTGTCAAATCACTGGCTAGGTATAGTTTTAACTTTTCATTACAAAAGCCAATGGCTGAGTAAAAATCATATAAGAGTTCTAATTTCCCTGTATAGGCTGTTTCTTCCTCTAATTCACGAAGAGCAGCTGCTACAGGGTCTGTATTTTCTCCTACTTCTAATTTTCCGGCTGGAATTTCGTAAGAGACAGCCTCGATGGCCTTGCGGTACTGCTTGACCAAGATAAGTTTTTGTTCATCTGTTACAGCTAAAACGCAGACAGCTCCATTGTGGAAAATCAAATCCCGTTGGGCAGTTCCCTTGCCTTCTGGTAATTCAACCTGATCTTGGACCAGTTTAAATATTGGTCCTTGATAGATTTCTTTTCGGCTAAGCGTTTTTTCTTCAAATTCCATGATAGGCTCCTACTGATTATTAGGATGATGAGGAAGACGTGTTGCATATTCGTCTTTGTTGACCTGATGTCCGCGACCAATAGCAATCGCATCTGCTGGCACGTCTTTGGTAATAGTTGAACCAGCACCAACGAGGGAATTGTCTCCAAGTTCTACTGGCGCAATAATGGTTGAATTTGATCCAACAAAGACATTGTTGCCAATGACTGTCTTGTATTTGTTTTTACCATCATAGTTGACTGTAATGGTTCCTGCACCGAAATTAACCTTGCTTCCCACTTCACAGTTTCCGATATAAGTCAAATGACCAGCCTTAGTATTCTCACCGATTGAAGAACCTTTCACCTCAACAAAGTTACCAATATGAACTTGGGCACCCAGACTTGAACCTGGACGAATGTGGGCATAAGGACCGACTGTCACACCGTCTGCAACACTACTTTCCTCAATCATAGAATTGGTAATAATCGCTCTTGCTCCGATAGTGCTATTCACTACATAAGTACCATTTGTCAAAACAGTCTCAGCACCAATTTTCGTTTGCCCCTTCAAGGTAACATTGGCTTCGATTTGAACTTCAGGCGCAATCTCAACATCAATATCAATATAAGTTGCCTCTGGATTGACAAAGCTAACACCGTTGACCATGTGTTTATGATTGATACGACGACGCATGACTGACTCAGCAGTCGCAAGAGCCACACGGTCATTTACACCAAGACTTTCATCAAAATCTTTCAAAGTATAAGCACCAACTTTTTCACCGGCTTCACGGAAAATGCCAATGACATCTGTGATATAGTATTCTCCTTGAGCATTGTTGGTATTGATATTTTTCAAAGCCTCAAACAAACGTTCGTTGTCAAAAACGTATGTTCCAGTGTTGATTTCCTTGATTTGTTTTTCAAAATCTGTGGCATCCTTTTGCTCAACAATACGAAGAACCTCAGCATTGTCATTACGTACAATTCGTCCATAGCCAAAAGGATTATCCGTTTCAGCAGTCAAGATAGTGGCCACATTTTTATGATTGATGTGGAAATCAATCAAGTTTTTCAAACTTTCACCAGTGATTAAAGGAGTATCTCCTGCAATGACCAAGGTGTGACCGGACAAACCTTCTAAGATTGGCTCTGTCATCATAACTGCATGGCCTGTCCCTAACTGTTCAGATTGAGTCACAAATTCTGTCTGTCCAGCCAAGACCTCCTCAACCAATTCTGCCTTGTGTCCTACAACTGTTACTGTCTTTTCAGGTTGGATAGCTCCCACACTACGGAAAACATGTTCCAGCATAGAAATACCCGCAACCTTGTGCAACACTTTTGGCAAATCAGATTTCATGCGAGTCCCTTTACCCGCTGCTAAAATAATGGCAAAATTTGACATAATCTTCTCTTTTCTGTAGAAATTCCCTTTTATTATACCATATTTCAAATCATTCCGCGCCCTTGAATGAAAAAATGCTCCAAAGTCCTTTCCTTAACCCATTTTTTTTGATTTTTTTTCATTTTTAAGGTAAAATTATGAGATATGAGAAAACAAATTCATCCACTTATTTTATTTGGTTTTTTTGGGATTATGATGTTCATTTTAATCATCAATCGCCCACTTAATGACAACCAATCCTTTAAAACAAAATCCAATATAGCACAGATTGAAGCACAGGCTTTGAAACACTTAGACAAACCGATTATTGACCTCTCTGGCTGGCAGCGTCCTGAGGAAATCAACTACGATGCCCTCTCACAAAATATTTCAGGTGCTATTGTTCGTGTTCACAGTGGTGCTCAAACGACAAAAGAAAATGATGCTTCATTTATCAATGGAATAGACAAGGCCTATAAGAGTCATATCACTGAACTTCAAAAGCGGAATGTCCCAGTTGCTGTCTACGCTTATGTAGCTGGAAAAAGTGTCCAAGAAATGGAAAAGGCTGCCGAAGTTTTCTACAATGCTGCCTCTCCTTACAGCCCTAGTTACTATTGGCTTGACGTGGAAGACAAAACCATGTCTAATATGAACGAAGGTGTCGAAAACTTTCGAGCAAAACTAGCATCACTAGGTGCTAAAAACATCGGCATCTACGTTGGTGTCTACTTCATGGAAGAACACAGTATTGATACAGGCAAGTTTACCTCTGTTTGGATTCCGTCCTACGGCTCAGACTCAGGATTTTTGGAGAGCAGTCCTAAAACTGATTTAGATTATGATATTCACCAATACACATCTAAAGGAAAAATTGCCGGCTTTGACCACGATTTAGATATCAACGTTATCTCTCCCTTAAAAAATAAAGAAGAAACCTTTCGAAAGCTTTTTTTAAAACCTTAAAAGCATTTGTTTATCATTTGCTTTTTCTTTTTGTGTCTGATTGTGATACAATATAGTAAGGATTTTTTGAAATAGAAATAGTTGGAGGAACTATATGCTCTCATGGTTAGCACGCGTTATTAAAGGGATTGTAATTGCTCTTGGATTTATCCTACCGGGAATTTCCGGAGGGGTTCTAGCAGCAATCTTAGGAATCTATGAACGAATGATTGGCTTTCTGGCCCATCCCTTTAAAGACCTTAAAGAAAATGTTTTGTACTTTATTCCAGTTGCCATCGGTATGCTTCTGGGAATCGGCTTATTTTCCTACCCGATTGAATACCTGCTTGAAAATTATCAGGTCTTTGTATTATGGAGCTTTGCGGGAGCTATTATCGGTACAGTTCCTAGCCTCCTCAAAGAATCAACTCGAGAATCTGACCGAGACAAGATTGATTTAGCTTGGTTATGGACAACCTTTATCATTTCTGGATTAGGACTCTATGCCTTAAATTTTGTCGTTGGAACCTTAAGCGCCAGCTTTCTTAACTTCGTCCTAGCAGGCGCACTATTGGCCCTTGGCGTCTTGGTTCCTGGCCTCAGCCCATCAAATTTACTTTTGATTTTGGGACTCTATGCTCCTATGTTGACTGGTTTTAAAACTTTTGATCTCTTGGGAACCTTCTTTCCGATTGGAATTGGTGCAGGTGCAACTCTCATCGTTTTTTCAAAATTGATGGATTATGCCTTAAACAACTACCACTCACGCGTCTATCATTTCATCATCGGTATCGTCCTATCAAGTACCCTTTTGATCTTAATTCCAAATGCAGGAAACGCTGAAAGTATCCAATACACTGGCCTTTCTCTTGTTGGGTATGTCATCATCGCCTTCTTCTTTGCGCTGGGAATCTGGCTTGGTATTTGGATGAGCCAATTGGAGGATAAGTATAAATAATGGCAAAAAAAGTAAAAATCAAAAAAACATTGGTGGAACAAATCCTGTCGAAAGCAGGCATCCCACATCAGGGGATTCAAATCAATGCCCTGGAAGGAGAGCTGCCTCAAGGTTATGAACGAGATCAGATTTTCAAAACCTTGGCTCTTTTAGGAGACAAGACAGGACCGATTATTGGAATTGTCCCTATCACTCAACACCTGTCGGAAAAGAAACTAGCCAAAATTTCTGGCAATAAAAAAGTGAACATGATTCCACAAAAGGACTTGGAAAAAACAACAGGTTATATTCATGGAGCCAATAATCCTGTTGGTATTCGTCAAAAACATAATTACCCCATTTTTATCGATAAAATCGCTCTCGACTTGAATCAAATGATTGTTTCTGCTGGGGAAGTTGGTCATAGCATTATCGTCGCGCCACAAGACTTGGCTAGCTTTGTAAAGGCTGACTTTGTAGATATTTTGGAGGACAGCAAGTAATGAAACTCTACTTTGTCCGCCACGGTCGTACGGTCTGGAACCAAGAAGGTCGTTTTCAAGGTGCTAGCGGTGATTCTCCTCTTCTTCCTGAATCCATTGAAACCCTAAAACGACTTGGCCAATATCTCAAGGAAATTCCTTTTGATCAGATTTATTCAAGTGATTTACCTCGAGCTGTCAAATCTGCCGAGATTATCCAAAGTCAACTCAAGACACCCTGTCCTTTAGAAAGTGTTCCGAATCTCCGTGAATGGCAGCTAGGTAAATTAGAAGGTTTGAAAATTGCAACCTTGGAAGCTATTTACCCGCAACAAATCCAGGCTTTCCGTACTAATCTTGCTCAATTTGACACTCAAATGTTTGGAGCCGAATCCCTCTATAGCACCACGCAACGGACAATCCAATTTATCAAATCATTAAAAGATAGTCCAGCTGAGCGTATTCTGATTGTCGGGCATGGCGCTAATCTTACTGCCAGTATTCGTACTCTTCTAGGTTATAAAGAACCACTTCTTCGTAAAGATGGCGGTCTAGCAAATGCCAGCCTGACCATTCTAGAAACCCATGATTTTGAAACATTCACTCTTGATACTTGGAATGATACTTCTTATCAATCATAATTATAGCCTAGTCTTCTGGAGATATAGTCAGTTGAAACAAAAATAAGACAAAAGAGACTCGTAAAAAGGTATTGCAACTTGCCAATACCTTTTTGATATGAACACATGTCTTCTCAATAGAATTGTAGAGCAAAATGAAATATGAACTGAATAAATTGATTTGAGAATTTAAATCAATTTATAAGAATGTTTTAGAAGCAGTGATGTACTAGTTCAGATTCACTTTTCTATACTAATACTCTTCGAAAATCTCTTCAAACCGCGTCAACGTCGCCTTGCCGTACTCAAGTACAACCTGCGACTAGTTTCCTAGTTTGCTCTTTGATTTTCATTGAGTATAAGATGAGTAGGGAGGAAGAGGTAAAAGTTTATGCCCAAACTCTTCACATAAGAACTCTAGCTTACCCATTCTATGGAATCTTGCATTATCCATTAAAACTTCCAACTCATACTCTTCTAAAATCTATTCAAACCACGTCAGCTTCACATTATATATGTTGGTGACCTCATAAGACTTATCTGCAACCTCAAAGCTGTTCTTTGAGCAGCCTACAGCTAGCTTCCTAGTTTAATCTTTGCTTTTCACTGAGTATTAAGTTAAAAAATGGGGCTAGTCAAAAAGTCTTTAAAATCAAAAAACGCATAATATCAGGTATTGAAAACCTTGTACTATGCGTTTTATTGTGGGAAGATTTACTTCATTTTTTCCTGAAGTCGAGTTTTTTCCCTGACTTATTGATTTGGACTATTCGTTTGATGTACTACTGCTTGAGCTTGAATCTCCACCACCGATATATTGGGTAAAGATATTTTGGAAGGCTTGGTCCTTAACCTTGATATTGACTGCTTGCAATTCTTTTCCGATAATGCTTTGAACAAATGTTGAATCATTTTGTTTTTGAGTCAAGATAACAGTTTTTAATTTTTCTTTGTAGTCATCAATATTAGATGATTTTTCTGTTTTCTTAATGAGTTTTACAATGTAATATTGGCTACTGTAGGCTTGTGTGCCAGTTGCTGTAATCACATCAGAAACGCCGTTTACATCTAAAGCGAAAGCGGCTTTCTTGACTTGCTCAGGTACTTCCGTTGAAGCAGAATCAAAGGTAATTTCTCCACCATTTTCTTTTGTTTTTTCATCAGTTGAGTTATCTTTGGCTAATTGAGCAAAATCAGCACCTTCTGCCTTGGCTTTTTCGAGAACTTCTTTGGCCTTGTCTTCATTGTCCAAACGGATGATTTGAGCCGTTACATCTGGAGTGTATTCGTCAAAGGCCTTCTTGTAAGCATCATCTGTCAATTCAGCTTCTGCTGCCTTCTTAACTGCCAACTCAACTAATTTACTTGTACGAATTTGAGCTTTACGTGTTTCAAGAGTCATACCTGCTTGTGACAAGACACGTTGGTAGTTTTCACCATATTGTTTTTCTTCTTCGGCAATAGTATCATCAACCTCTTTATCATCAAGCTCTGAGCCATATTGTTTTTCAAAAACTTTTTGGATGGTCATATTTAACAAGACTTGTTGGGCTGAAGGGTTGCTTTTCACTTGCTCATAAAATTGATGTTCTGTGATGACATCCCCTTTCATGCTGATAAGGTCTGCCCCTTCTGAACCTTTCGAACAAGCTGCTAAAGTTGCTACTGATAATAGTGTAATGGCACCTGCCAATAGTTTTTTCTTCATGTCTACTCCTTTGAGATAAGTGTTACTCTATCTATTTTACTATATTTTCTTAAATTTTTCTGAAAATCATTCGCTGTCAGGCAATTGAACATCTGCTACATTTTTACGAAGCATGAGAATGCCGTCCCCCAGAGGTACTAATGTTGCGGTGAGTCCTGGATTGTCTAAGGTTGCATCAAATAGTCTTTGAAGTCCTCGATAAATGGTTCGTTGGCCACGACGAACTTCCATAATGTCCTTGGCAACATCACCACCTTGAAAAATATCATCCAAGACAACCACACCTCCAACTTCCAAATGTTTGAGGATTTCTGGCAGAAAGACGATGTATTTAGACTTGGCAGAATCCATAAAGACGAAATCATAAGACTCTGTCAGTGTAGATAAGACGTCTACCGCATCTCCCTCTAGGAGAGTGATTTGCTTGCGACTGTCAAACTGGGCAAAATTTTCCTTGGCAAAACCAATCATTTCTGGATTACGGTCAATGGTTGTAATCTTAGCATTTGGCGCATGCTCTGCCATCAAGAGAGCTGAAAAACCGATAGCCGTCCCAATTTCCAGAATGTTTTTAGGTTGCATGGTTTCCATGAGAAACCTGAAATAAACAACCGTTTCATGGGGAATAATGGGAATATTTTCCTTGCGGGCAAAGTCTTCCAATTCTTTCAAGGAACCTGTGACTTGCTTTTGACGCTGACGCATCAAGTCTACAATTTCTTCCTTGACGACAGGGCGACGCATGTTATGGTTGGCATTTTTACTATACGATTCAACCATCTTACGCCAATCCCAATTTTTCAACAAGGGCTTCAAACTCATTCAAACGACGTTCAAAGACTGCAAAGGCATCGTTGAGATAGTCTTCCTTCTCCATATCAACGCCAGCTTTTCTCATGACATTAAGTGGATAGTCAGATTTACCTGCCTTGAGGTAGTCGATATAGCGGTCACGGTCTTCTTGACTACCATGGACAATTTTTTCAGCCAAGGCTGAGGCCGCCGCAAAGCCTGTTGAATATTGGTATACATAGTAGTTATAGTAGAAGTGTGGAATCCGAGCCCACTCGTATTGGATTTCCGGATTGTCTTCCTTACTCAAACCATAATACTCTTGGTTCAAGTCAGCATAGAGTTTATTTAAGAAATCGCTTGTCAAGACTTCACCATTTTGATCCGCTTGGTGAATCGCGTGTTCAAACTCAGCAAATTGAGTTTGGCGGAAAACTGTCCCACGGAAACCGTCTAGGAAGTTATTGAGAATAGCAAAGCGCGTTGCATCGTCTTCCACTTCTTCCAATAATTTCTCCGTCAAGATATTTTCATTGGTCGTTGAGGCAATCTCAGCCAAGAAGATCGAATAATCTCCGTAAACATAAGGTTGCGTTTCACGAGTATAGCTTGAATGCATACTGTGACCTGTTTCATGAACAAGAGTAAAGAGATTGTCCAGATTGTCCTGCCAGTTAAGAAGCATAAAGGCATTGGTATCGTAAGAACCACCAGAATAGGCACCTGAACGCTTTCCTTGGTTTTCGTAAACATCAATCCAACGCTCGCTGAAGGCACGTTTAACACGGCTCAAGTAATCCTCACCCAAGACTGCCAAGGCATCTTCTGCTTTTCTCAAGGCTTCTTGGTAGGTAAAACTATATTCAACAGATGAAAGTGGTGTGTAGACATCGTACATCTTGAGATCTGAAATTCCCAAGATTTTTGAACGAAGTTCAAGGTAACGATGCAAGAGTGGCAAATGCTTGCGAACTGCTGCTACCAAATTGTCATAAACATTTTCTGGAACAAAATTAGCCGCTAGGGCTGCATGACGAGCGCTCTTGTAGTTGCGAACTTTAGCACGATAGTTTTGCACCTTAACATTGGTTTGCAAGGTTTTAGCATAGGTGTGTTGGAATTGTTCGTAAGTCGCATAAAGGGCTTGATAGGCCCCACGGCGAATCTCACGATTTTTAGACTCCATCAAACGTGTGTAGGTCCCATGAGATAGCTGAACTTCCTTACCATCATCGTCGAGGACATAAGGGAACACAATATCCGCATTGTCCAAAATAGCGAAGGTTTCGCTTGCTGAACCAAAGATTTCTCCAGCTCCAGCTAATAATTCTTCTTCGCGTTGTGAAAGAACATGATCCTTTCCTTGCAAAAGCTTGTCAAAATAGTGTTGATAAACCTGCAATTTTGGTTGAGACTCTAAAAAGTCAGCATACTGCTTTTCACTAATTTCCATAAATTCAGGATCATAGAATGAAAAGGCTTGGTCTAGCTGACTATAGAGTGTCATTGCTTTGGCATAGTACTCTTGATACTTAGCTTCACGTGTATCCTGATCATTCTTCATATGAGCATAAACGTAAAGCTTCTCCATCTGGCGTTCCATTTCAAGAGAAAATTCAGTAATTTCGAGTAGGCTATCCGCACTATCCAAGAGATGGCCTTCATACTGGGCTACTGTCTCCAGCTGTTCTGTTAAATCTTTTAAGGCTTCTTCCCAAGCCTGGTCAGTTGGGTAGATCGTTGATAGATCCCATGTATCTTTTTCATTTATTTCGTTTCTTTGTAATACCATTAGATTCCTCCATCCTTTCTATTCTACCATATTTTTCAAGAAATATTGCTGATAAAAGGCTGGTGGATAAAGCTTTTGCCAATCATTTTGAGGATTTTCTTGGTAATAGATTTGAAAATACTGATAATAGCTGGTCAAATCCTTCTCAATTTGGCAAAAATCACCTACTAGTGGTCGAATTTGTGGATACCATTCTTTCAGCCCATAAGTCAGGACATTTTCTCCCTTTTGATAGGCTTCTGCTTGTTCTTTCATCCAAATGGGATTTTGATAGTACAGTTGTTGCCGGATATAACAACAGATGTCCTTATCCTCAGAAACTGTAAAATGAGATATTTTTTGTTTCTTATAGGGAAAACGTAATATCTCCAGTAGACTACCTTGACCACAGGGAAATTCCTTGATTTGATAATGGAGTTTACCTCGAAGATCCTGGTGTATGAGATATTTAAGCCTTAAAATCTGCTTTCCCTTGTCTACTTCCCAAACATAAAAGCCCATGTTTTGACTAAAATAGAGAAAACCTTGTTGCAGACGAGTCAAACGCTCCTTGAGCCAAAGTTTTTCTCCCAGTAGCCACAGTACTTGGTAACCCTGGCTACGATAACCCTCACTGCGCTCTTTAAGAACTTTTTGTGGCAAGGGACTACATTGAACCTCTAAAGCTAGATTGCCATTTACAAACACATCCGCAATCTGTTTAAGTTCTGGAAGCAGGTATTCTAATTGAACCTCTGAATCTTTTTTCAACCAGTGATAAAGTGATTCCTTATTGGCCAGATGTTCTGAACTTTCATTTTCAGAGGAATAATCACAGTCTTTTAAGGATTTATGGGCAAAATGGGTCCGTACACTTGGTCCTTGACGCAAACGAAGCTGACCTCCACAAGCTGGGCAGGTGTATGCTTGCTTCTCAAGCTTATCCTCTAACACATTTACCAATTTTCCCCTAGCATCTCTCGCAACAAACATGATTTCCCTCCTTTTCTATATTATTCGTAAAAAAGAAAAAAGATCAGGAAAATTCCTAATCTTCATTCATTTTTATTTGATTTTCTTGGCTAGCATGGTCGCAAAGCGTAGTTGAATACGATTGCCATTTTCATCGCGACGGTGCAAATGGCCTGGATTTTCATTGTACTTAACCAATTCCCAATCCTTGTAATAGTCTGCCAATTCCCCTTCTTTAAAGGTGAATGGGAAGTTCACTGAGCAAGGATAATCCTCCGTGTCCATAGCACAAACGATAAGATTATAGCCACCAACACTGGTTTTATCCTGCATATTTTGAATAATAGCTGGAATGCAGTCTGCTTGTAGAAACATGAGAACAACAGTTGATACGATAAAATCATATTCTTGCCCAATGCTAGCTGAATTGATATCGTAAAGACCAACAGTCATGTCCAGATCTTCTTGCTCCACAATACTTTGCAAGATTTCAAGGGTCAGGTCATTTTGATCTACAGCCGTCACATCAAAACCTTGCTGGGCTAGAAAAAGAGAATTGCGCCCCTGACCACAACCCAAATCCAAAGCTTTCCCTGGTTTTACTGTCTGCATGGCCTCTAGAACCTCTGAATGAAAAGGATTGGTATTGTATTTCTTAGGGAAATAATCCTCAGGTTTACAATAAAATTCCAAGTACCATTCCACATCATCTGTGGCAGCTTCCACTCGGTGCCAGACTTGTGGTTGTGCCATGGGATTATCTGCCCCTGCT
The DNA here is from genome assembly GCF_013277255.1 of Streptococcus sp. 2154. Classification (NCBI taxonomy): domain Bacteria; kingdom Bacillati; phylum Bacillota; class Bacilli; order Lactobacillales; family Streptococcaceae; genus Streptococcus; species Streptococcus sp. 2154. The sequence continues at coordinate 18,744 of NZ_VMMK01000031.1, read as the reverse complement.
TCAAAGAGGTGTTCAGCTAGAACTTCCCCTTCTTCTGTCAATTCAATAAACTTGAGAGCTCCCTTCAAGACAGTAATTTTCCCCAAGTCCCAACTTTTGTATTGTGCTTTTGCTGAACAGCTTCAGGCATGGTTTCTTTAGTCTACAAAGGCATGCGTTTATAGGCAACTAATTTTTCCATTTTCAATTCCTCTTTTTATCGCTGATTAACAGCTTTCATCACGCGCGCGATGTCGCGGTTTTGCTCACGACGTTTGATAGACTCTCTCTTATCGTAGTCATGCTTCCCTTTAGCTAAACCTAAAAGAAGCTTGGCATAACCGTCTTTGATATAGACTTTAAGAGGAACCAGGGTCATTCCTGTCCCTTTAGTCTCTTGTTCCAACTTTTGGATTTGCTTTTTATGGAGCAGGAGTTTACGACGACGTTCTGGTTCTTGGTTCCAGATATTGCCCTCTTCGTAAGGAGCGATATGGACATTGCTCAACCAGACCTCTCCATTTTTTACTTGGGCAAAGCCATCCTTGAGATTGATTCGAGCAGCTCGTACACTCTTGATTTCAGTTCCAGTCAGAACCATCCCTGCCTCTAGCGTATCTATGATTGTATAGTCGTGGCGCGCCTTTTTATTTTGTGCGACGACCTTTCCCTCGCCCTTTGCCATGCTTGGCTCCTTTCTTAGCTACTTCCTTGTAAAAAGGTTTCTTTCCTTTTTTCTTCTTGTCTTTTTGTGAATGCTTGCGCTTATCATTTGAGCGTCCTGATTTTCTCTTATCTTCCTTCTTATCTGAACGACGATTTGAACCACGCCCTCTGTCACTACGATTAGACTGTTTTAAGCCTTTTTCAATCACATCAAACTCACTTGGGATGTAAGAGAAGTCAATTTCACCCGTCATCTTGTCGGCTCTTTCAACTCGGATACGGATTTGCTGACCTACACGGAAAGTTGTTCCTGATTTCTCCCCACGAAGAGTCAAATCACGCTCATTGAAATGATAAAATTCAGGTAGATTTGTGATGTGAATCAAGCCTTCAACTGTGTTTGGCAATTCAACAAAGAGACCAAACTTGACAATGCTGGACACAACCGCATCGTACTCTTCGCCCACGTATTCTTCCATATACTCAGCCTTTTTCATGGCTTCGACTTCACGCTCAGCCTCAATGGCACGACGTTCACGGTTGGAAGACTGGGTCGCAATCTCTGGAATCACTTGCTCAAAATGCTCTGCTATTTCCTTAGAACGGCCGTAATCACGAATCATACGGTGAACAAGAAGGTCTGGATAACGACGAATCGGACTAGTAAAGTGAGTATAATAGTCAGCCGCAAGTCCATAATGCCCGTGATTATACTCCGAATAACGAGCCTGCTGCATGGAGCGAAGAAGCATCATGGACAATACATCTGCATAAGGTTCCCCCTCAACTGCTCGCATAATATCTTGAAGTGCCTCTTGACTCATTTCACTAGCAGTCCCATAGATTCGAATACCGAAACTCGAAGCATAATCAATAAACTTCTGAACCTTTTCAGCCTTAGGCTCCTCGTGAATTCGATAGATAAAAGGTAGGTCCAGCTTGCTGAAATGCTCGGCAACTGTTTCATTGGCCATCAACATAAAAGACTCAATCATCCGCTCGGCAACACCACGCTGACGAAGAACGATATCAACAGGCTTACCTTGTTTATCCACTAAAATCTTGGCTTCATTGGTATCGAAATTGAGGGCTCCACGTTTCACACGCATGTTTTCTAGCCTTTCGTGAAGTTTGGCCATAAGTTCGATACTAGGAACAATTTTCTGATACTCTTGTCTCTTTTCCTCGTCGCTTGCTAGGATATCATTGACATCGCTATAGGTCATCCGATAGCTTGTCTTGATAACCGTTTGTGTGATGGTGTAGTTGACTACACGACCATGTTTATCAATCTCCATAATAGCAGACTGGGTCAGACGGTCAACTTGGGGATTGAGAGAACAGATGCCATTTGATAGTCGTTCTGGAAGCATTGGAACCACACGGTCAGTCACATAGACAGAAGTTGCGCGGTTAAGAGCTTCCTTATCAAGGGCAGACCCCTCGGTCACATAGTAGGAAACATCTGCGATGTGAACACCAAGCTCCAGATTTCCATTTTTCAAGGCCTTGATATGCACCGCATCGTCCAAGTCCTTGGCGTCAGCACCATCGATGGTAAAGATAATCTCATCTCTTAGATCCAGACGACCTTCCGTATCCTTTTTAGACGGAGCATCAGGCACACTTTCTGCTTCCTTGACAACAGCTTCTGGAAACTCGGATACAATGTCCATTGATTCCAAGACCTCAAGAACATCAATTCCGACATCTGTTGAGTGTCCCACCACATCGAGAACACTCGCGACAAAGAAATCATGTTTCTTGCTTGGGTATTTATCGATAAAGACCTTGAGAACTTCTGTTCCCTCCAGTTTAAGGGCTGGTTTCTTAACATAGATGGGTTGGCTGATTTTCTGATTTTTCGAACGGATATAGCCTGCATACTTAGGTTTTTCCTGATCCAGAACGATTTGACCTACAACAGTTGTCAAACTGTGTTCTAAGATATCAATAATTTTTGCTTCTGCTGCTGTTCCCTTATTGCGGTCAGCGACTTTCTTAATCACTACCTCAACGGTATCACCATCAATAGCATAGTTGACATCGTTTTTTCCTACAAAAAGGTCGTCCTCCTCGCCTTCCAGACTAACAAAGCCAAAGCCATTTTTATGGGCATGAAAAATCCCCTTGAGGGTAATCTCATGTTTTTTCTTAATTTCTAATGTCAGACTACCATCTTCTTCAAAGCGTATCTGATGCTTTCTTTCCATTAGGGACAAGGTTTTAATCAACTCACGAAAATCCTTGGAACTATCTTTTCCCAAAGCCTGAGCCAAATCATTAACAGTCACCTTTCCCTTATCTTGTAAATATTCTTTTATTCTATCTTTCATATTTTCTTTCTAGATTTTTTAATTTTCTTTTACTGTAAAACCTTCTCAAACATCCTTTCATACTCAATAAAAATCAAAGAGCAAACTAAAAAGCTAGCCGCAGGTTGCTCAAAACACCGTTTTGAGGTTGTGAATAGAACTGACGAAGTCAGCTCAAAATACTGTTTTGAGATTGCAGATGAAAGCTGACGTGGTTTGAAGAGATTTTTGAAGAATATAAAAACAAAAAGAGGCAAAGACCTAGTCCTGCCCATTATTTTCTTATCTACTTGATAATACCGTCAATGCTAAGGCAATGGCTAGCCAGAAAAAGACTAAAATCCCTGTCAAACGCTGCATCACAGCTTCGAAACCGCGTGCTTTACTGCGTTCAAACAAATCACCTGAGCTGGCATCAAATACATTGCTGGATTGGTTTTTAGTTGGTTGCATGAAAATCGCAATCACAATCACAACAGATAATACTAATAAAATGGTTAATAATAGGTTATACATATCAAACTCCTTACAATCCCTATTATTTTACCATAAAATCTACTTAGATTCAAGATGTAGGGTTACTTTTCTTTCCTTGGGACAATACTTTAAAACCTCAATCTTGTCTGGATGGGTTTTTGAATTTTTACTGGTTAGGTAATTGATACTGCCACAAGAGGAGCATTTGAGATTAATTTTTACTCGCACTAGATTTCCTTTACTTTTATTAGACTTCCTGCAAAACTAGAATCCTAGTTCATGATTGATAATGCCAGCAATCAAATTCATTCGTAAGCCGAAGCGTTTACGATGATTTCGATAGGTTGTTGAAAACATTTTAAACGTTTTTATAGTGAAATGAAATAAGAACAGGACAAATCGATCAAGACAGTCAAATCGATTTCTAACAATGTTTTAGAAGTAGAGGTGTACTATTCTAGTTTCAATCTACTATACTCTGTCAAAAATATTCTCAACCTTGATTCTCTCCTTAGATAGCGCATGGTTACAGGCTTTCTCTTCAGCTGTTAGCGGCTTGAGTTTGCTGGATTTACGTGGAGTTTGTGCTTGAGGATCTATCTTCATGAGCCCTTGATAACCACTGTCAGCCAAGATTTTACCAGCTTGTCCGATATTTCTGCGACTCATTTTGAACAACTTCATATCATGACAATAGTTCACAGTGATCTCCAAAGAAACAATTCTCCCTTGACTTGTGACAATCGCTTGAGCCTTCATAGCGTGGCATTTCTTTTTACCAGAATCATTCGCTAATTGTTTTTTAGGGCGATGGATTTTTACTTCCGTCGCATCAATCATTACCGTGTCCTCAGAACTGAGAGGAGTTCTTGAAATCGTAAAACCACTTTGAACAAGAGTTACTTCAACCCATTGACTCCGATGGGTTAAGTTGCTTTCGTGGATACCAAAATCAGCCGCAATTTGTTCATAAGTTCGATATTCTCGCACATATTGAAGTCGCCATAAGAAGGTATTCTAGGCTTAGTTTAGGTTTTCGTCCCCCTTTTGCGTGTTTACCTTGATAATCTCTTTTTAATACAGCTAACATCTCTTCAAAAGTCGTGCACTGAACACCAACCAGGAGCTTAAATCGTGCATCAGTTAGTTGTTCACTTGCTTCATAATCCATAGAACTATTATACCATATATTGTTTCGCAGGAAGTCTATTCAAGCTAATCCCACTTCAATCCCACATGTTCGTTCATTTCTTTATAGGCTGTATCAATTCGTTCCTTAGTCGCTTCATCTAACTGGTCACGATGACTGCCACCCTCTATAAAATCTTCCAAGATATAGGTTTGATAATGATATAAAGGATAGCCTTCTGGTGAAAAGGTTCCCTTTGGTGTTCGATTGACCCAAGTAGGATGAGCTTTAGCTGTTCCGATAGTTGTTTTTCCATCCTTCTTCTTAATGGTTACATCCATGAGAACGCCACGTTCAGTCCACTTAGCATTTTCTTCATCTCCCATAGATTCAATCCGTTGATTGGAAATGAAGTTCCCCATTGAATAGATAATGAGTTTCTTGTCTCCATCTTTTTCAACCGTTTCAGATGGTTCCACAACGTGAGGATGCCCTCCAAAAATAATATCCGCCCCCCAATCAATCATCTTGTGATAAAGAGCTTTTTGTTCCTCAGTTGGTTCCAATCGATACTCCACACCCATCTGAGGCATGATAATGGTGATATCTGCTTCCTTCTCTGCCCGTTCAATTTCAGCCTTCATCTTATCTTCGTTTAAATCTGAAAGATAACGATTATAGTCTTCCTGAGAAATATACCGTTCAATTCCATTGAATCCATAGGAATAGGCGAAAAGAGCAACCTTGATTCCATTCACTTCCTTAATGACCAACGGAGCCTGATCACGTGGTTCATGCGTATAAACTCCGATTGGAGTGATTCCAGCTTTTTCAATAATATCGGCCGTTGAAATAACTCCCTCAATTTGCGAATCCAAAATATGATTATGAGCTAAATCTAGCACATGATAACCTGCATCCTTAATGGCATCCATAACTTCAGCAGGAGCATTAAAGAGAGGATAACCCGCTAAATAATGATCCTTATTGATGGTTCCTTCAAAATCACCAATAGCTAAATCTGCTTGCTTGAGCCAAGGTGTCACATACTCAAAATTCTCATGAAAGTCATAGGTACCGTCTTCTTTTTTAGCTGAAAAGAAAAGTCCATCGTGGTAGAGCAAATCCCCATTAGCCATAATTCTGGCAGTTTTTTCCTCTTCCTGCTCCTGAGACTTTTGCTTAGTCCCCTCTTGAGAAATAGTATCTCGTTTTTGACTGGTTAAAGGGATTCCTTGGAAACTTTCAACCAACAAGACCAAGCCCATTGATAAAGCAACTGCTAGCAAGAGTACCGCCACAAATCCTTTATTGCTCCACCTGCGATAACTCCTAAAAAAGTTTACCAAGCCCTTCATAAAACGAAAAGCTAAACCACCCTGATTTCGATTTTGTCTTCTTTTCATCTTCATTCTCCCTACTTTCTTATGCAAGCCTTTTCTTTTTATTATATCATAGATAAGTAATTCTTTCACAATTGATACTCTTCGAAAATCTCTTCAAACCACGTCAGCGTCGCCTTACCGTATATATGTTACCGACTTCGTCAGTTCTATCTACAACCTCAAAGCAGTGCTTTGAGCAACCTACGGCTAGCTTCTTAGTTTGCTCTTTGATTTTCATTGAGTATGAATTGAACTTCCTATCTATTTTCTATAAATCCTAAAGGCTGTAATACTTTCAATCCTTGTCATTTTGTGTTATCATGTAGAGGTAATGAAAGGAGAGAAAATGTCTGCTATAGAACGTATTACAAAAGCTGCTCACTTAATTGATATGAACGATATTATCCGCGAGGGGAATCCAACTCTACGCGCGGTTGCTGAGGAAGTCACTTTCCCCCTATCTGACCAGGAAATCATCCTAGGCGAAAAGATGATGCAATTCCTTAAACATTCCCAAGATCCTGTCATGGCTGAAAAAATGGGACTCCGCGGTGGTGTTGGACTGGCTGCTCCCCAGTTAGATATCTCAAAACGCATTATCGCTGTTTTGGTACCTAATATTGTTGAAGAAGGCGAAACTCCACAGGAAGCCTACGATTTGGAAGCCATTATGTACAATCCAAAAATCGTCTCTCACTCTGTTCAAGATGCTGCTCTTGGCGAAGGAGAAGGTTGCCTGTCTGTTGACCGTAACGTGCCTGGCTATGTTGTTCGCCATGCCCGCGTTACTGTTGACTACTTTGACAAAGATGGAGAAAAACACCGTATCAAACTCAAAGGCTACAACTCCATTGTTGTTCAGCATGAAATTGACCACATTAACGGTATCATGTTTTACGATCGCATCAATGAAAAAGACCCATTTGCAGTTAAAGATGGTTTACTGATTCTAGAATAAAGAAAATCCCGTTGCAAGACGGGGTTTTGTGTTATAATAGAGGCATGAAAACAAATGATATTGTCTATGGCGTCCACGCCGTTACCGAAGCCCTCCTTGCAAATACTGGAAACAAACTCTACCTCCAAGAAAATCTCCGAGGTAAGAATCTTGAGAAAGTCAAGGAACTGGCTACAGAAAAGAAGGTGTCCATTTCTTGGACCTCAAAAAAATCCCTCTCTGAGATGACTGAAGGTGCTGTCCACCAAGGTTTTGTTTTACGAGTGTCCGAATTTGCCTATAGCGAGCTAGATCACATCCTTTCCAAAACACGCCAAGAAGAAAATCCTTTGCTATTGATTCTGGATGGTTTGACTGGCCCTCACAACCTAGGATCCATCCTGAGAACAGCCGATGCGACCAATGTTTCAGGTGTCATCATTCCCAAGCACCGTGCTGTAGGTGTTACCCCCGTCGTTGCCAAAACGGCCACAGGTGCTATCGAGCACGTTCCCATCGCCCGAGTGACCAATCTGAGCCAAACTCTGGACAAAGTCAAGGATGAAGGCTTCTGGACCTTTGGAACGGATATGAACGGTACTCCTTGCCATAAGTGGAATACAAAAGGGAAAATCGCCCTCATCATCGGAAATGAAGGAAAAGGCATCTCTAGCAACATTAAAAAACAGGTCGATGAAATGATTACCATTCCCATGAATGGCCATGTTCAAAGCCTTAATGCCAGTGTTGCTGCGGCCATTCTCATGTACGAAGTTTTCCGAAACAGACTATAAAAAAGTTTCCAGTCATCTGATTGGAAACTTTTTTATGATTAACTATGTTCTGTGATAAATTTATAGGCTTCTTGACCAGCGATAGCTCCATCTCCAACCGCTGTTGTTACTTGGCGAAGGTCTTTCTGGCGAACATCTCCAACTGCAAAGATACCGTCAACTGCAGTTTTCATGTGGTTATCTGTCACAATCCAGCCTGCCTGATCTTGGATATTCAATTCTTTAACAAAATCGCTAAGAGGGTCCAATCCAACATAGATAAAGACGCCACCGAAGGCTTGTTCTGTCACTTGACCTGTTTTCACATTTTCAAATACGACAGATTCTACTCGGTTTTCACCCTTGATTTCCTTCACTACAGAATCCCAGATAAAGCTGATTTTCTCATTCGCAAAGGCGCGGTCTTGTAAAACCTTTTGAGCACGAAGTTGGTCACGACGGTGAACAATGGTAACAGTCTTAGCAAAACGAGTCAAGAAGAGGGCTTCTTCAACAGCTGAATCTCCACCACCAACTACCAACAAATCTTGGTCACGGAAGAAAGCACCATCACACACGGCACAGTAAGAAACACCACGACTGTTCAGTTCTTCTTCTCCAGGTACTCCCAAAGGACGGTGTTTAGAACCAGTTGCTACGATAACGGTACGAGTTTCATATGTTTGGTCGTCAGTCATCACTTTCTTAAAATCACCATGGTCTTCGACATTTTCAACATATCCATAAATGTGCTCAACACCGAGATTTTCAAGCGGTTCAAACATCTTTTCTGCCAATTCAGGTCCACTAATATTAGCATATCCTGGGTAATTTTCGATATCAGATGTATTATTCATCTGACCACCTGGCAGACCACCTTCAATCAAAGCTACTTTCAAATTGCTTCGAGCAGCATACAAGGCTGCAGTCATCCCTGCAGGTCCAGCACCGATAATAATAGTATCGTACATATAGTTTCCTTCTTTCTTGTTGTAACTATCTTTATTCTAACTCTTTCTTGTCAATCACGCAAGGATTATGCCTTGAAAACAAGAATTAAACTCATAACCGCAAAGGATAATACTGGAACAACCAAGACCCCAATCATAATCATATCATAGAGATGGGCTTGGCGAGCCTTGGCTGTCTTATCAACTCCCGACATGGCTCTCAGTCCAATCCAAATTCCTAAAAAAATCAGGACGAGGATGGTGGTTAAGATCAAACTCTCGAAATATAAAGAAAATAGTTGCAGTAGCATGATTTCTCTCATTTCTATCTTTTTTAAAGAGTAAACTCAGCTAGTCCAGCTAACTGAGTTTTTCTTTATCTATTATATCAAATATAAGTCCGTTTGTAACTAGCGAAGAATTCTTTTGTCCGCTCTTCTTTAGGATGGTGGATAATCTCATCTGGTGTTCCAGACTCGATGATTTTCCCCTTATCTAAGAAGAGAATCTTATCAGCCACTTGGGCTACAAAGGACATGTCATGACTGACCAAAATCATGGTCTGACCTGACTTAGCAGCATCTGCAATAGACTTTTCTACTTCACCGACCAATTCTGGGTCAAGGGCTGAAGTTGGTTCGTCTAAGAGCAAAACATCTGGTTTCATAGCAAGCGCACGCGCTAGGGCAACCCGTTGCTTCTGTCCACCTGATAAATGGCGAGGATAATGGTTTTCACGGTCCGAAAGCCCAACCTTAGCCAACTCTTCCTTGGCAATCTTAGTCGCTTCTTGGTCAGATAATTTCTTGACAACAACCAAGCCTTCTTTCACATTATCAAGTGCTGTTCGGCGTTCAAACAAATTAAACTGTTGGAAAACCATAGACAACTTACGGCGTAGGGCAAGGATTTCTTCTTGAGTGATTTTAGAAAAATCAACTGAAAAACCATCAATCTGAATAGAGCCACTGTCAGGTGTTTCAAGATAATTGAGACTGCGAAGAAAGGTTGATTTTCCAGCTCCTGAAGAACCAATCAAGGCTACGACTTCTCCTTTTTGAATATCCAAATCCAGATGATCCAAGACAGTCTGTCCTGAAAAGGATTTGCTTAAATTCGAAATCTTAATCATTAACGAAGGTCTCCTTTCACATCTGTTTGCACTATATCAGGTGCAGAAATAGCCATTTTTCTCTCGATGAAACGACCGAGGCTTTCAATTCCGATATTGACTACCCAATAAACAAGGGCAACGGAGATGAAGCGTTCAAAATAGCGATAATCAGCTCCACCTAGAATCTGAGCTTGGGCAAAGACTTCCACAACACCCGCACTAAAAGCTAGAGATGTTCCCTTGGTCAAACCGATGAGGGAATTAATCAAGGTTGGAGTAGCTACCACCGCTGCATTAGGAATAATCACTCGTCGATAAACTTGCGCTCGGGTCATACCCAGACTGCGTGCCGCCTCAATCTCACCAGGATTAACTGAGAGAATGGCTGCACGAATGGTTTCACTAGCATAAGCTGCCTCATTAAAGGCAAAAGCGACAATCGCAAAAGCTGCAGCTGGAATCGCATTGATATTGAGACCAGTTCCCCATTGCTGATTGAGGGCTTTCAAAGCCAAAGGGATTCCGTAGTAGGTCAACATGAGTTGCACCAAAATCGGTGTCCCTTTTAAGAAACTAACAAAGAAGGCCTGCAAGGGATATAAAATCTTGACACGATTGATCTTCACAATGGCAAAAAGAAGCGCCAAAACCAAGCCAAAAAGGGCACCACCAATTGTCAACATAATTGTTGTTGGAAGTTGTTGGACAATTCTAGGGATTCCATCAAAGACCGAACGTAGGCTAAACAGCTTGCCATCCGGAATCAATTGCATCAAGTTTTGGTACCAATCTGATGCTAAAATCGTTGTAACATTCATAAAAACATCCTCTTCTGATAATGATTCATTCTACCATGCTTCTGCCGTCAATGAAATTATTTGCTACGGTCAGATACAGACTTTGTCTACCTACTAGTTTATCATACTTTGAAACAGGGAAGTTATATATTTTATCTATCAAAGAGATAGATAAAAACTATTTCAGTCCCAGTTCTTCATAAGATTTTCGATAACCGATTTGCTTAACAGTTCCATTTTCTACTAAAATGGGCCGTTTTAACAACATACCGTCACTTGCTAACAACTCAGCCGCTTCTTGGTTTGACAAACTTCCTACCTTATCTTTTAGCCCTAATTCACGGTATTTGATTCCACTGGTGTTGAAAAATTGCTTCAATTCAAATCCTGAGGTTTCTAGCCAATTCAAAATGACTTCTTGGCTAGGTGTTTCTTCCACGATATGGACGGCTTTATAGTCCACACCTAATTTATTTAATTCTTGTTTTGCTTTTTTACAAGTTGAACATTTGGGGTATTCGATAAATTCTAACATGTGCTTCTCCTTCTATTTGTTTCTATCTTTAAAATCTACTCCTTCATGCTCCAAGAGCCAAGCTTTCTTTTCCACTCCTGCAGCATAGCCTGTCAGACGCTTGCCTGCTCCCAACACACGATGACAAGGTACTAGGATAGACCAAGGATTGCGTCCCACTGCTCCACCAATTGCTTGAGCAGAAGCCACTTGCAGGTCTTGAGCAATTTGTCCATAGGTCACTGTCTGACCATAAGGAATTCCCTGTAAATAGGACCAAACTCTCTTTTCAAAATTCGTTCCAATTGGCGCCAAGAGCAAGTTGGATAAATCCTGAGGCTCGCCTTTAAAGTAATCATCTAAGCAAGCAATAACTGGGTCTAAAATAGGATGACTAACAACTTCTTCTATCGTTTCATCTCCTAGTCCCCTCTCAAAATGCTTCTGCTCCTGAACCCAAATTCCATACAAATAATGGTCATCAGCTACGAGAGAAAGGGAGCCAATCGGCGAAGAATAGAGCATTTTTACATACTTCTTTTGCATTATTTCTTTAATTTTTGATAGGCCAAGCGTTCGCCATCAACTGGAACCTTACCAACCTGTTTAAAACCGAGTTTTTCAAAAATATGCTGCATAGCTTTGTTTTCAGCATGCGTATCTGAGCGAAAATCTAGATAATCAAAACCTTCAATCAAGCCCTCTAAAAAGGTTTGAGCAACTCCCTGTCCCTGCACATCTGCTGCCACAGCAATACGGTGAAAGACTAGGTACTCTGACTCCCCAACTTGCCAGTTGCCTTCATAAATGGCTTCATAGGCTGCCTCTGGACTCTTGGTCACAGCAGCATAGGCTAGTAGTTCTCCCTCTTCCAAGGCTACATAGGCTTGACCTGAGATAATATCTTCAATAATAATATCAGCATTTGGATAACCATTTTGCCACTGGTCACTACCAGCATCCGCTAAACATTTTTTAGCATCCTCCATCACTTGCATGATGTCATCTACTTCATTTGGAAAAGCTAAACGAATCTCCATCTTTTCTCCTCATTTCTGACTAGTTTCTCCCATCCTAGCATAATTTAAGTCTTTCTACAAGCAGTTAAAACTTGACTTTCTGTTTTTGTTATTTTATAATCTAGTTATTAAAACTAGATAAAAAGGAGTTGAAAATGAAAACTACCTTTTCCTACCCAAAATGGGCAGAAATTCCAAATATTGACCTCTATCTGGACCAGGTTTTACTCTATGTCAATCAGGTCTGTGCCCCTATCTCTCCTGATAAAGACAAAGGCCTGACAGCATCTATGGTTAACAATTATGTCAAACATGGTTACCTGACAAAACCTGACAAGAAAAAATACCAACGTCAACAGATTGCCCGTCTGATTGCTATCACAACCCTCAAGTCTGTATTTTCGATTCAAGAAATCGCTCAGACACTGAATACTCTACAAAGTCAAGCAAGTTCAGAGCAACTCTACGATGCTTTTGTGAACTACATGAACCAAGGAATTGACCCAGCTAACCCTATCATCCAAACCAGCTGCCAAACCGTTAAACTCTATCATCAAACCCTAGCCTTAATCCATCATACTCAAGAGGAGGTAATCCAATGAACACTAGTCTTAAACTCAGCAAACAACTCAGTTTCGGAGAAGAGATTGCTAATAGTGTGACCCATGCTGTGGGTGCAGTCATCATGCTCATCTTACTCCCTATTTCATCCACCTATAGTTACGAAGCACATGGCTTTTTATCCTCTATCGGCGTTTCCATTTTCGTTATCAGTCTCTTTCTCATGTTCCTCTCATCCACCATTTACCACTCTATGGCCTATGGTTCGACCCACAAATACGTCTTGAGAATTATTGACCATTCTATGATTTATGTGGCTATCGCAGGCTCTTATACGCCAGTCGTCTTAACCTTGATGAATAACTGGTTTGGCTATCTGATTATTGCTATCCAATGGGGAACGACCATCTTTGGTATTCTCTATAAAATCCTTGCTAAAAAAGTCAATGAAAAATTTAGCCTTGCTCTTTACCTGATTATGGGCTGGTTGGTTCTGGCTATCATTCCTGCCATTATCAGTCAAACGACACCAATTTTCTGGAGTCTCATGGTAACTGGCGGACTCTCTTATACAGTTGGGGCTGGATTTTACGCCAAGAAAAAACCTTATTTCCACATGATTTGGCATCTCTTTATCCTAGCTGCGTCCGCACTCCAATACATCGCCATTGTTTATTACATGTAAAACTCTAAGCAGGCAGAGCCTGCTTAGAGTTTTATAATCGAATTTCCTAAAGAGGAAGCAATATGAAAGCCGTCATTGCTTGTGCTCATAAGATCTTCAGAATCATTTACAAACTACTCTCCACCAAGCATACTTATCAAAAAGAAAAGGCGCTAGGACTGAGGAAACATTTCTAACGCAAAAACTAAAAAAATTTCAATTATAGTATAGCACAGGAAGTGATTTTTTGCGCTTTTTTACTATCTTTTTTCTTCACATATATTTATAAAGTACTGGTGCAAGCTTACATCATCAGTCAATTCAGGATGAAAAGAAGTTACCAACATATTTTTTTCTTGGGCTGCAACGATTTGATTATTCACTGTTGCTAGAATTTCTACATCTTCTCCAACACTGCTGATAATTGGACCACGGATAAAGGTCATTGGAATCTGACCAACTCCCTTACATTCTGCTTCCGTATAGAAACTTCCTAATTGGCGCCCATAGGCATTGCGCTCGACCACCATATCCATAGTTCCTAGATGACTCTCTTTCTGAGAAGTAATTTCCTTAGCCAGCAAAATCAAGCCTGCACAGGTTCCAAATACTGGTAAACCAGATAGAATGGCTTCTCGAATGGGAATCAGCATGTCCTGGTCTCGTAAGAGCTTGCCCATGGTTGTAGACTCACCACCAGGCAAAATCAAACCCGACAAGTCACTCTGAGATTTCTGAAAATCCTCTAAATTTCTGATTTCAACACTCTCGACACCTAATTGATCTAGCACTTTTGCATGCTCTGCAAAGGCACCTTGCAAGGCCAATATTCCGATTTTCATCTATTTTCCTCGCTCAGCCATGAGAATTTGGATCTCATTTTCATTGATACCAACCATAGCTTCTCCTAGATCTTCAGAGATTTGAGCTAGGATTTGAGGATTACGGAAGTTAGTCACAGCCTTAACAATGGCACTCGCTCGTTTAACAGGATCGCCTGACTTAAAAATACCTGAACCGACAAATACACCCTCTGCCCCTAATTGCATCATAAGTGCAGCATCTGCTGGCGTTGCAACGCCTCCAGCTGCGAAGTTTACAACTGGCAATTTCCCATGTTCATGGACGTATTGAACCAATTCTACAGGGACTTGCAATTCCTTGGCAGCAACATAAAGTTCGTCCTCGCGTAGGTTTTGAATACGGCGAATTTCCTGATTCATCATACGCATATGGCGAACAGCTTGGACAATATCTCCTGTACCCGGTTCTCCTTTAGTACGAATCATGGAAGCACCTTCAGCGATACGACGCAAGGCTTCCCCCAAGTCCTTAGCTCCACAGACAAAAGGTACTTGAAATTCTTTCTTGTCCACATGGAAACGATCGTCAGCTGGAGATAAAACTTCACTCTCATCGATATAGTCAATCTCAATAGCCTCTAAAATCTGAGCTTCAACAAAATGCCCGATTCTAACCTTAGCCATCACTGGAATGCTAACCGCTTCTTGGATTTCCTTAATCATCTTTGGATCACTCATACGGGAAACACCACCAGCTGCACGAATATCAGCTGGAATCCGCTCCAAAGCCATAACAGCAGCCGCACCAGCAGCCTCTGCAATACGAGCCTGTTCAGGATTTTGAACGTCCATGATAACCCCACCTTTGAGCATCTGTGCCAAATTTTTATTTAATTCATAACGATTTTCAGTCATTTGTTTTATCCTCATCATTTATATTGGTAGCTACCATTTCATTTTAAAATAGAACAGAGTGAATCACAAGATAAAAAAAGAAGAATTGTGTGGGTACAGATTGAATCGAGTAGGGGCTAAGACTAGTCCCTCTCACACCACCGTAGGTGCCGTTCGGCATAGGGCAGTTCAACTAATACTCATATCTATTTTCAAAAAGCATTCTGGTTCATTCTCTTTTAACGATGGACTTTACAACACTCCTCTCTAATCCTTGTATGATCTCTTGAAATGTATCAATGCCAGCTTCCAAGGTTTGAAATGCTTTATTCTGGAAGCCACCTTCACCAAGCTCTTTCTGCATCTGTTCAATAGGATTCATCTCTGGCCTGTATGGGGGAATAAAGGGAAAGCCAATATGATTTGGAATAGTTAAGCTACTTGATGGATGCCCTAGGGCATGATCCATGACTAGTAAAATAAAATCAGTTGGATAGGCCTGTGACAGTTCTTGTAAACAAGCTTTCCTCCATTCAGTATGGCATCCTCCGGCAAGCAGGAAAAAGGATGCTCCTCTATAAGCATCAACAGCTCTCTAACAGTAAGAGAATTCATGCACGGAATGACTATGGACAGGAGGACCTATTCCTTTAGGTGGCTAACAAGATCCTAGTTTACTGCCTATCCGAAACCAGCCTCATCTTTGATGCATGAACCCAAGCTTACGAAAGCATCTACTATCTTTAAAGCGTTTTCTTACCTTCTTGAATAGAGATGGGATGTTTAGACGCGGCAATGGTTTGAGCGCCTGCTTTCTTAGGATCTAGGGCAACAGTGCGCCAGCTATGTCGCTTCAACAGTTGACAGAAAGCATCACCTGTGTAGGAACGACTAATCTCCTTTTGATAGGACTGAAGAAATGGAGTATCACTAAACCTCCTGAGAAACAATCTCTAGAACACTTGTCCTACAACGGCCTGTATATCCTAGTCCGGTACGTTATAAGCAATGAATTCATTTTTATTACAATTCAATCTAGATTTTGCAGGAAATCTACTGTAACAACTTCCTCTTCCTCTGAAGTTTTCAAATGACCGGAAAACTATCTATTCCTTGACTGTCATATAAACGTGGTTACAACCACCACGTCTTTCTTGAAGGAGAGAGTCCGAACCTAACTCCTCATCCTTCTTTAAATTTCACCAAACTACAGTCTAGACGCTCTATCATCTCTTGATAGGATTTTCCCATCAAACAAAGCAGAACGATTGGAAGACTTTGTGTTAGAGGCTTAGTAAGGTCTTTAAAGAGAAAGGTGATTTCTTGTTTAGCTAATTTCATGTTACTATCGTACAATGCTTTTTGAAGTATGTCTAGTATTAACCACTCTTTTCATCACCCCACTACAAGTTGATAAAGAGCCACAAAACTTCAAGACTTTTCTAAGTATTTTCGATATAAGCATTAAATATATTTCAGAAAAAGCAACATTAACCTCCCTTAACTGAAACAAACTCAAGTTCACTAAATTGGTTAATAATTCTTTTCAAGTCTTTATCTGCTTTTTTCTCTGATACATCATATTCAGATGTTAATTTTCTCAATAAGTGGTCATATGAAATTGAAGTATCCATTTTAGACCATATAAAAAGATTTCTCTCTCCATCACTTATAACATTGATTTTACTTCGAGTATCCTTTAAATTATCATTAATATCAATTCCATTAATTGTAATTTCTCCTGAATCTTGTTTTAGAAGCGTTGTCATCATTTTTATTAAGGTTGTTTTGCCTGCCCCATTTTCTCCTAAAACTCCAATTATTTTTCCTCTTGGAATTTTTAATGAAACATTATTAATAGCTTACTTTTTCTTTTTAGTAAATTAATCTTCGTTTTTGTAAGATAACTTTTAGATACATTTTTTACTTCTAACATCGGAATTCTCCTAAATTGTTAAATATTCGATCACTTTCTTCTCCATCTTTTTATAACTGAGCAAGCCAATCACAATAAAAACTAATGAGAGAAGTAAAACTTTAAAAATCAATAGACATAGTTGAAGCGATTCCAAATCTCCAGAAGATATTAGTCTAACTATCTCTAAGCCATAAGTAATTGGTAATAAATCACCAACACATTTTAGAAAATCAAGAAGCACTGTCCTAGGAAATGTAACACCAGATACTAAAAATATCAAAATAAATAACGTATTCTGACTTATAAATGTATCTCTTAACCAGAGCATTATGTTAGCAACAAAAACACTCATAGAAAATGATATTAAAACAATAACAACATAACTCTCAACAGCCAATAGGATATTGGAGTTGCCATGAACTTTGCACCGAGCAAAATAGAAATAATAAAAAGTGAACAAAACTCCATAAAAGTTCTTCCAAGCTGTTCAATGAACACGCCTATATAATAGCTGAAAATACTATATGGAGTTATAAATAAGCTTTCCAAGGTTCCCTCTCGAACCTCAACCATCAATGAACGCCCTACATTCATCAAAATAGCAACAGCAACATTGTAGTAAAGCATCCCAGCAGCAGCGAAAGTAAAATAATCAATCACTTCTACTTGACTAACTACTAATTTGTTATTAAAAAGATAATGAGCAATTAACCAATACCCTAAAAGCTGAAAAATGGCATCTAACAATCGATTCAGGAATAGAGCTACTGGAAAAAATCTAGTATACATTTGAAAATTTCTAATTATTAATGCCTTAATCAACTTTCGATAATCTCCATTTCTACTCTTTTATAATCGTGCCAATCTCACCTCCTGATAAAAGAAGTGCATTCGCATCATCAGTATCAATATGCATTTCCAATCTATATTTATCACTCACTCTGCAATGAACATCATGCAAAGTAGCACTTTTTTCGCTTTTTACTTCAACAGAAACTATATCTCCATTTTTAAGACCCATTTCCTCAGCTTCTTCTGTGGCAAAGTGAATATGTCTATTAGCAATAATGCACCCTTCATCTAAATTAACTCTTCCATTAGGTCCTATAATGGTAATCGGTGAAGAGTTTTCAATCTCACTCGAAGTACGTACTGGTGGAGTTATCTTTAATAATCTAGAATCTGTTTTAGAAACCTCAACTTGTGTATAAGGACGAATTGGTCCTAATACCCTGACACGATTAATCTCGCCAGATGCCGACTGAATTGTAACCTGTTCTTCAGCAGCAAATTCACCAGGCTGATACAAATCTTTTAACTTGTTTAGTTGGTATCCTTCACCAAATAAAATATCTAAATGTTCCCTCTTTAAATGAACATGTCTAGCAGAAATGTTAATGATTACTTGATTAATTTCCATGATAATTTATCTCCTTTTCCTATTTATAATACCATATTTTTTTCTGATTCATTATACTCAAAATGAATCAAAGCCTCTTTATTCAGATACATACCCTCTTCATTGAGTAAATGATTCAAATCAGAGTTCCATTGTGACGGTTTATCTCCTATACTTTCTAAGTTCTCAACAAAAGTATAGATATAAAAGTTTGTTGCTCTATATTTTTCACCTCCTATATTAAAATCTCTAAATAAGCTTATTGCTAATATTTTATAGTCGCTTAGTTTCAAACAAGCATGTTATAATAAAGCTATGCATGTAGTACAGATTTTAAACAGCGAGCATTAGATTACATCAAAGAGGGGGCACAGCCATGTCGAGGCAGCCAAGGTTTTTGATGTCGGCGTCAGAACTCTCTTCACATGGAAAAAGAACTTACGTGAACAA
>NZ_VMMK01000030.1:0-24147 GCF_013277255.1 Streptococcus sp. 2154 | reverse complement strand
CATCTCTGTGCCTTTCTTGTGTTTGTGGTTGAACAACAAGTATAACACAGAGGTGTTTTCTTATGCCTAGAAGAGCTTTCATTTGACAAGAGGAACCCTTGAAGCAGTTTTGTCAGCTAAACCAAGGCTAATCTTAGCCTTGGCTTTCCAGCTTAACAGCTCCAAGCCTCTTATCAAATGAAATCGAGTACTAGCTATCAGCTAGTTAAACCATCTAATTTTTAGGAGGGTTGGATGGCTAACTTCATTATAGAACTTTCAGTTATCACATTCGAATTACATTTTATTTTGGAAAACGTTTCCTTTGTTTTCAAATTGTTAAAAAAGTGGTATAATATAAGATAGCTTACTATTATCTGAATCAGCTGATTTGGAGAGAAAGGATTCATTTTGAAATCAATAGGCTTTATTGAAAAGCTGATAGGGTTGTCTAGTAAAGAGCTGATTTTATTGGGAATTATCCTGAGTATCTTTTTGCCCTTTTATCTTTTTGTAGTTGTATTCTGTTTATATATTATCAGTTTGATTTTTACAGGAGACATGAAAAGTATTCTTCAGAAAATGGGGGAGCATCCGATGCTGCTTCTTTTTCTTGGCTATAGTACTGTTATATCCATTCTTGCACAAAATTGGATGGGTCTTGTGGCTTCAGTAGGAATGTTTTTGTTTGCTATTTTATTTTTGCAATATCAGTCGATTTTATCACATAAATTCTTTCGATTAATTTTGCAGCTCGTCTTGTTTGGTAGCGTCTTGTCAGCTGCTTTTGCGAGTTTAGAACATTTCCAAATTGTGAAGAAATTCAACTATGCTTTTCTTTCACCCAATATGCAGGTGTGGCATCAGAATCGTGCAGAAGTGACCTTCTTTAATCCTAATTATTATGGAATTATTTGTTGTTTCTGTATCATGATTGCTTTCTATCTATTTACAACGACCAAGTTGAATTGGTTGAAAGTATTCTGTGTGATTGCAGGCTTTGTTAATCTCTTTGGATTGAACTTTACGCAAAATCGAACTGCTTTTCCTGCTATTATCGCTGGAGCAATCATCTATCTCTTTACGACTATTAAAAACTGGAAGGCCTTTTGGCTTAGTATTGGGGTATTTGCGATTGGCTTGAGCTTCCTCTTTTCCAGTGATTTGGGAGTTCGGATGGGGACTTTAGATTCTTCTATGGAAGAACGAATTTCTATTTGGGATGCTGGGATGGCCTTGTTTAAGCAAAATCCTTTTTGGGGTGAAGGGCCATTGACCTATATGCACTCTTATCCTCGGATACATGCTCCTTATCATGAACATGCCCACAGTCTTTATATTGATACGATTCTGAGTTACGGAATTGTGGGTACCATTTTATTAGTTTTGTCTTCTGTTGCTCCTGTTCGCTTGATGATGGATATGAGTCAGGAGTCGGGGAAACGTCCGATTATCGGTCTTTATCTGTCTTTCCTTACAGTGGTTGCTGTGCATGGAATCTTTGACTTGGCCCTCTTCTGGATTCAGTCAGGTTTCATTTTCTTGCTAGTTATGTGCAGTGTTCCATTGGAGCATCGAACCTTGGTATCGGACATGACGGATTAAGTTTTATAAGATTGAAATCTTCTACCTTGGGTAGGAGATTTTTTATGCGATGGGCATGTTGTGTATCTGAGGTGTAAGTCCTCTGTAGAGATTCACTACCGGTGAATATAGTGAAATGAGATAAGAACAGGATGAATCAATCAGGACAGTCAAATAGATTTCTAACAATGTTTTAGAAGTAGAGGTGTACTATTCTAGTTTCAATCTATTATACAATAGCGCTCCCTCGTCCTTATGCAGGGGCTCCTAGAGGGGAGAAAGTCTATGAAAAGATTAGCGGACGTCGTTTTGAGCGAACTTCAATTGTTGCAGGACAAGTAGACGGAGAATTTATAGCTCCCATGATTTACAAGAACAGCATGACAAGCGATTTCTTTGGGGAGTGATTCAAAACGCAACTTCTACCTGCTTTGAAGACACCTCGTGTTATTATCATGGACAATGCTAGTTTTGATCCCAAGAACATTTTGGATGAACTCTGCATCCAAGATAAACACTTTTTCTTACCTCTACCGCCTTATTCACCAGATTTGAATCCTATTGAGCAAGCTTGGGCTATCTTGAAAAAGAAAGTAACAGATTTATTAAGGGAAGTCCCAACTATTTTTGAATGTTTGGAACGCTTTTTTAAAACTAAATGACTATATAACTAGTTTTTCGCAATTTTTGAGACAGAAATGTGATTTTTGTGATAAAGTTCTATCATTACAAGTTCATTTGTGGTAATATGGAATAAATCATTTATGTATCCTTTCAGAAATGTGCTGTTTCTCTGAATATAAATGTCTTTTTCTCTTTAACTTAATTTTACAAATTGCTAAAGTCATTTAAGGACAGATTTTTGAACAGTTGCTAGAAATGTAGAGGTATTGACCATGTATCAAAAGTTACTTAGAAAAATAGCAGAAGAAAAACCAAGTTATAACCAGGAAGAAATCCAGTGGCTACTTGATCATTTGGGAGATCCTTCTCCAGAAATTCGTGATGACCTTGTTTTTACAAGCTTTGCTAGAGGGATTCAGGAAGAGCTATTTACACAGGAACAATTTCATTTCATTGCTGAAGGGATTTCATCTGATGGAGGGTTAGATAAAGATATTGATAAGGTAGGCCTGTCAACCCTTGAACGTTCTTTTAGGGCGCTTATTTATGCAAATCTCTTGTCTGCAGATGCCAACCAGCAATCGATTTTTTATCAGGAATTAAATGCAGGAATTCGTAATGTCCTTTTAAATCAAGGTTTGTATTATCTTTCAAAAGAAAAGGATACAACGGGTTTTTCAAGTCAGTATGGTTGGGTTCATGCTTTTGCACATGGAGCCGATTTACTGACAGAGGTGGTTTGTCATCCCAACTTTCCTAAAAACAGAGTTCATGAAGTATTTGATATACTTGGCCAACTATTTAAAAGAGTTTCGATTCGCTTTACAGATGATGAGGATTGGCGTTTAGCAAGAGTGATCTATGAACCTATTTTACAAGGGAAGTTAGCGCAAGAGCAAGTAGCTTCTTGGATAAAAGCTGTTGACTTTCCGATAGAAGAAAGAGAAGATTTTTATAAATTTTCCAACTTCAGATCCTGTCTGTTGGAAGTCTATGTCCAACTTGACCAGAGAAATAGTTTACAAGATGACTTGAAAGAAGCTATTCAATCTTTTCAATATTAGGTATTGCTAGTAGTTCTATGATTTTCAAGAAAATTTCCAATCAATTTTCTTGAAACCCTTTCCTACTTTTGATAGACTAGTATCTAGTTTTTGAAAAAAGGAGAAAGAAAATGAAAAAATTTGTTGCTGAGTTAATCGGTACGTTCATGCTTGTATTCGTCGGGACAGGAGCTGTTGTTTTTGGAAATGGTCTTGATGGCCTAGGTCACCTTGGAATCGCCTTTGCCTTTGGTTTGGCAATCGTGGTGGCAGCCTACTCAATCGGAACTGTTTCAGGTGCTCACTTGAACCCGGCTGTTTCGATTGCTATGTTTGTAAACAAACGTTTGTCATCTTCAGAACTTGTAAACTACATACTTGGTCAGGTTGTTGGAGCTTTCATCGCTTCTGGCGCAGTCTTCTTCCTCTTGGCTAACTCGGGTATGTCAACTGCTAGCCTTGGTGAAAATGCCTTGGCAAACGGTGTCACTATCTTTGGTGGTTTCTTGTTTGAAGTCATCGCAACTTTCTTGTTTGTCTTGGTTATCATGACTGTGACATCAGCAAGCAAGGGCAATGGCGCGATTGCTGGTTTGGTAATCGGTTTGTCATTGATGGCGATGATTCTTGTGGGCTTGAACATTACTGGGCTTTCAGTAAATCCAGCTCGTAGCTTGGCACCAGCTGTTTTGGTAGGTGGCGCAGCCCTTCAACAAGTTTGGATTTTCATCCTTGCACCAATCGTTGGTGGGGTTCTTGCAGCCCTCGTTGCAAAAAACTTCCTTGGAACAGAAGAATAATTGAAAAACAAAAAGCCTTGCTCCTCATCTAGAGGAACAGGGCTTTTTCGTATGATACTCTTCGAAAATCTCTTCAAACCACGTCAGCTTCCATCTGCAACCTCAAAGCAGTGATTTGAGCAACTTGCGGCTAGCTTCCTAGTTTGATTTTTGATTTTCATTGAGTATGAGTTTAGCGGTTGTCAATTTTCTCTGGATAAAGGTCGTGTTGGAAGAGGCGTTGTTCTGCCAAGCCTTCATACTTAGTTCCTGGCTTACCGTAATTGTAGTAGGGGTCAATTGAGATGCCACCGCGTGGAGTGAATTTTCCCCAAACCTCCAAATAGCGAGGGTCTAGCAAGTTGACCAAGTCTTTCCCGATGGTGTTGATACAGTTTTCGTGGAAATCTCCGTGGTTTCGGTAGCTAAAGAGGTAGAGTTTGAGGGATTTTGACTCAACACAGAGCTTGTCAGGAATGTAGGAAATATAGATAGTTGCAAAGTCTGGCTGAGCAGTGATTGGGCAAAGTGAGGTAAATTCAGGACAGTTAAATTTGATGAAATAGTCATTTTCCACATGACGATTGTCAAAGGATTCGAGGATTTCTGGTTGATATTCGAAAATGTAGTTGGTTTCTTTGTTGCCCAGTAGGCTTAGGTTTTTCATTTCTTCTTGTTGTGACATGATTTTTTCTTTCTAATCTTAAACTCCACGTTGGTTATCGTAGAGGAGGGTATGCAGTTGAGGAAGGACGCGGACATTGCCCCAGCTATCATCAGCGGCGATGCGTTCCCAAAGTTCTTTGAGTCGGTCTAGTTGGTCTTGGACAATATTGCCTGTGGCCTTGGGCTCAGGATTTCCTGCTGATAAGAAGAGAACATCTGGTTGGTAGCGCTCTTGTATGCCTCGGGCAAAGGCCAAATCTGCATCATCAAAGACAGGGATTTTAAAGGTGACCTTGTCTGGATCCAGTTGGGAAACGATAAAGTCCAAGGTCTCAAAGTTGACTTCCATCTTGGATGAAGGAGGTTTGGGACTGAGGGTGACCTGGTCGATGTCTTTTAACCAATTTTGCCAGCGGGAGCCTTGGGTCTCAACAGCCAGAGTGACACCACGTTCCTTGAGTTTGGTGACGAGTTCAGCCATGTTGGCTGCTAGGATAGCAGGATTTCCCCCAGATAGGGTTACATAGTCATAGCTCCCCAATTTATCCAAGGCAGCAATGACCTCGTCAGCTGTCATACGAGTTGGCTTTTCAGAGCCATCCCAAGTAAAGGCAGAATCGCACCAGTCGCAGTGATAGTCGCAACCAGCAGTGCGGACAAACATGGTTTTCTGCCCGATTGCACGGCCTTCGCCTTGAAAGGTTGGGCCGAAAATTTCCAGAACTGGTAGTTTGAGGACACGTTCCTTAGTCATCTAACCACTCCCGTCTAAACTCTGCAAAGGCAGTCGGAGTTTCATAGAGGCGAACATATTCCAAACGGAGACCGCGCTCGTCTGGCAACTCTTGGCTCATGGTTTGGAAAATCCAGTAGACCATATTTTCAGCAGTCGTGTTCATATAGGGAAGAGTCTCATTGAGATAGCGATGATCCAAGTGGGGCTCTAAGTAGTTCTTGTAGATCGCTTTGATGTCTCCGAAATCGTAGGTCATGCCACGTTCATCTAAAAATCCACTGACGGCAATCTGCAGATGATAGGTGTGACCATGAAGGGATTTGCATTTTCCCTCATAGTGAAAGAGGTGGTGGGCAGCATCAAAGGTAAATTCTTTTGATACCAAGGTTCTGTGAGGATTGTAGACAAGAGACTCTCCAGTTTCCTGTTTGATTTCTTTGGGTGCAAAAAACATTAGGCTTCTCCTTTCTGTGAGAGATAAACATCTAACCCATGTTGACGTAGGTGGCAGGCGGGGCAATCTTCACAGCCGCTCCCGATAATTCCGTTGTAGCAGGTTAAGGTCTTTTCACGAACATAGTCAAAGGCACCGAGTTGGTCGGCTAGCTCCCAAGTTTCAGCCTTGTCTAGCCACATAAGAGGTGTTTGGATAACGAAGTCGTAATCCATGGCAAGGTTGAGGGTAACATTAAGGGATTTGACAAAGACATCTCGACAATCGGGGTAGCCTGAGAAGTCTGTCTCGCAGACACCTGTCACGATATCTTTAATGCCTCGTTGCTTGGCAAGGACTGCCGCAAAGGATAGAAAGAGGTGGTTTCGACCGTCAACGAAGGTATTGGGAACTTCTCCCTCTTTTTGCTCAATCTCCATATCAGAGGTCAGCGCATTTTCAGTGATTTGCCCCAGCAGAGACATATCTAGGATGTGATGACGAATGCCCTGTTCCGTAGCGATTTCTCTGGCAACTTGAATTTCGAGATGGTGGCGTTGGCCATAGGCAAAGGTAACGGCTTCGACCGTTTCATAGTGTTCTTTAGCCCAGAAAAGGCAGGTTGTGGAATCTTGACCGCCACTAAAGACGACCAAGGCTGATTGACGTTTCATAGTACTCCTTCCAAAATGGGAAATGTTCAGAGCACGCAAAAAGCTCCCTTGAGGGAGCTAAAAAATACCAAGTCAAGGTTTTTTTTAGCGATGGCATGTCCCAAACATCGTAATATTCTACTTACAGTCTAGCATATTTTTTGAAAAATGGCAAAGGGCAAGAAAAAAGAGACCAAAGAAAGTACTTGGTCTCTCGTTTGATTAGCTCAATTCAGCAACGATGGCCTTGATTTGTTCTGCTGTGTGAACACCAGCAACTTGTTTGACAACTTGGCCGTCTTTTTTGAAGAGAAGAGTTGGAATAGACATGATTCCAAAAGCACGAGCTGTGTTTGGATTTTCATCAACGTCCATTTTAACGATTTTCAAGACATCTTCTGAAAGTTCTTCAGACAATTTGTCCAAGATTGGACCTTGCATACGACATGGACCACACCAAGTTGCCCAGAAGTCTACTAAGACCAAACCGTCTTTTGTTTCTTGTTCGAATGTTGCATCTGTAATTGCTTTTGCCATTGTATTTCTCCTTTTTTAGTTATATTGGCTTAAATCTTGTTTCTTGAGATAGAAGAAGATATCTCCATAAGTCCCATGGTAGTCCAAATCATGATCCTTATAAGTCAATTTTTGGACAGGGTAGTAGTCTGCGACGCCGATAATGCAAGCTTGTTGCGAACGATCAAAATCTTCATAGGATTCGAAAGTCACAGTTCTTTCGTTCTTACTGGCGTCTAGATAAGTAATTTCGATCATATAAAACTCCTTTGTTTAATCTTGACTTTATTTTACTCCTTGTAAAAGAGAATGTCAATAAAAATGATTGCGCACGCAACTTTTTTCTAAAATCATCTTAAATCAAGAAATCCAAACCTGCTTCCAAGCTTTCTTCGACAGCCTTTTGTAGCGAGGCCAGTGTCTTTTGCCCATCATTTGTCAGGCAGATAAAACTAGAGCGTCTATCTTGATGGCAGCACATGCGACTGAGTAGACCGCAATTTTTAGCTTCCAAGCGAGCCACCATCCTAGAAACTGCGCTCGGGCTCAGATGAAGCTTATCTGGCAGGTCAATCTGGCGTAGAGATTTTTCTTGGGCCAAGTCCAGATAGTAGAGCAGGTAGAACTCTTTCAAGGTCAGACTTTGCTCGCTCTGTTGGGCAATGGTCTCTTCCAGGAGACTTTCAATTTCTTTCTGACGCCGATTGAAGTCAAACCATTTTTCCAAATAGGTCATAGTGTCTCCTTTCTTTTTAGAGTCATAAATAGAAGAAAGTCCATTAACGGGCAGTCTCTGCGTCACAAGATGATTGCGCACGCAATAATTATACTACTTTTCAAGAATGCTGGCAAGTTCTGTTTTTTAGTGGTTTTCTTTTTTACTGTCCATATTTTTGTAAAAATCAACTTTTACTTGGATGAAGGTTTTGGCTTCACGTAGGAGTTGAAGAAGGGTAGCGCGGGTTTCAAATTCTTCTCTTGTCTTGGGCAGACTGCGGTTGCGGAAGACTTCCAGATAGCGTTCGATTTCATCTAGCAAATCAGAAGCAGGATTGGTCTGGCTCAGTTGACCTGCAATTTTTGAAAAGAGTTGAGCCAAAATCAGGCTCTCACTGGCAGCTAGGTGACAGGTGTTGATTTGCTGGGCCATGTTTCGCAGGATACGACTTTGTAGCTGTCTCATCTCAAAGTAGTGAATATGGTAATCAGTCTGGTGAAAGAGGTGGTCTGAGTGATCCAAATAGACCAGTCTGAGGGCTTCTTCCAAAAGGGTGTCCAATTCTTCCACCAGCTGTGCTCGGTTGCGTCCATCCCCTCTGGATAAATAATATTTGAAGCGTAGGAGGATGTCTTTTAACTTTTCTTCTACCAATGTGTGGTAGTGATGAATTTCCTCTTCTCGTGAAGGCATGTAGAGATTGACCAGTAAAGCAAATACTGTACCGATAGCAAAGAGAAAGAATTCATTGACTAGAAGGTCTGGAGAGGTTGACTCTTGTACCAAGAGATGGCTAACCAAAACAGTGCTTGGTGTGATGCCAATTTCCCAGCCCATCTTGTAGGCTAGAGGCACATAGAAGGCAAGATAGAGACCAAGGCTCCAGATATGAAATCCGCTCAAGTGAAAAGCTAGAACACCGATAGCCAGAGCTAGGAGCATGGAAAAGAGTCGATTGCGAGCCAGTTTTAAAGTACTTCTACGCGTATCAGATAGGCTCAAGAGAGCGATAATTCCAGCCGAAATTGCTGAGGAAAGATTGAGAAAATAAGCAAGAAAACAGGCAAGACAGGTAGCTAAGATGAGCTTGGTCGTACGTTGGCTAATAGACATAAGAGTTTCCTGATAATACTCAATGAAAATCAAAGAGCAAACTAGGAAGCTAGCCGTAGGCAGTACTTGAGTACGGCAAGGCGAAGCTGACGTGGTTTGAATTTGATTTTCGAAGAGTATAAGTTAGAATAAAAGAGCAAAAGACAAAACCTGAGCAGGCTTGTCTTTATGAGTTATTTTTTACGGGCTGCTGCGTATTCGGCAACGGCAGTAAAGAGGACGTCTGTAGAAGAGTTAAGGGCTGTTTCACATGAGTCTTGGATGACCCCAATCACAAATCCAACCCCAACAACTTGCATGGCAATATCGTTAGAAATACCGAAAAGGCTACAAGCAACTGGGATAAGAAGGAGGGAACCTCCCGCAATACCAGAAGCACCGCAGGCTGAGATAGCTGCTACCACACTGAGGACAAAGGCTGTGGCAAAGTCAACAGGGATTCCAAGAGTGTTTACCGCAGCAAGGGTCAAAACGTTAATGGTAATCGCTGCTCCAGCCATGTTGATAGTAGAGCCAAGTGGGATAGAAACAGAATAGGTATCTGGGTTGAGTCCAAGGTCATGGCAGAGTTTCATGTTGACAGGAATGTTAGCCGCAGAACTACGAGTGAAGAAGGCTGTCACACCGCTGACACGGAGGCAGTTCCAAACTAGAGGGTAAGGGTTGCGTCTCATAAAGAAGAAGGCAATCAAAGGGTTGACCACAAGGGCAACAAAAAGCATAGTCGTTACTAATAGAACCAATAAAATACCGTAGTTGGCAAGGCTTCCGATTCCCTTGTCAGAAATGGTTTTAAAAACAAGACCAAGGATTCCAAATGGAGCCAGATTGATAATCCATTCGACAATTTTAGAAGTCACGTCAGCGATAGTTTTTAGTAATTCTTTACTATTTTTGCTGGCCTCTCTCATAGCAATTCCAAAAATGACTGCCCAAGATAAGATTCCAATATAGTTAGCAGTAAGCAGGGCGTTGACTGGATTGTCAACCAGTTTGAGCAAGAGGTTGCTGAGGACCTGTCCAATCCCATCTGGTGGAGCAATATCGGTATTAGCACTATTTAGGGTGATTTCAATAGGGACGATGAAACTTGCTAGTACAGCTACAAGAGCAGCGGCAAAAGTTCCTAGGATATACAAGAAAACAACAGTTTTCATATTGCTATCTTGTCCCTTTTGATGTTGGGAAAGGGCATTAGCAACGAGAGCAAAGACTAGGATAGGAGCAACAGCTTTTAGACCTCCAACGAATAAATCCCCGAGTAGCCCAATTCCTGAGAGATTAGGAAGGGTCAGTCCTAGAATTCCCCCACAAAGCATACCAATCAAGATACGCTTGACAAGGCTTGCCTTGTTCCAAGCATGAATGATTCTTTTCATAATAATCTCCTTTCTGTGTAGTGATTATGATTATAGTATAAACGATAGACAAAATCAAGAATTTTCTGTCTATTTTTTGAATATTTATGGATAATGAGACTGATGAAAATATGGTATAATGAAATAAAGGAGTTTTATATGCAAAAATTTATTCAAGCTTATATTGAAAAGCTAGATGTGACAACCATTATCGAAAATATTCTAACCAAGGTCATTTCTCTTTTACTGCTTTTGATTGTATTTTATATTGCTAAAAAAATGCTTCATACCATGGTGCAGAGAATTGCCAAACCTTCTCTAAAAATGTCTCATCATGATGTCGGGCGCCAGAAAACCATCTCACGTTTGTTAGAAAATGTGTTTAATTATACGTCATATTTCTTTTTACTCTACTGTATTTTATCGATTTTAGGCTTACCTGTATCTAGCTTGCTGGCTGGGGCTGGAATCGCTGGGGTGGCGATTGGGATGGGAGCCCAAGGTTTTCTGTCTGATGTCATCAATGGCTTTTTCATCCTTTTTGAACGTCAACTGGATGTGGGAGATGAGGTTGTTCTGACCAACGGCCCCATTACTGTATCGGGTAAGGTTGTCAGTGTGGGAATTCGTACGACACAGCTTCGTAGCGAGGAGCAAGCTCTTCACTTTGTTCCGAACCGAAATATCACGGTTGTTAGCAATTTCTCACGCACGGACTAGACCTGTTATTTTAAGTAATTTGTGGTACAATAGAGGGAGTTTAATAAAGGAGAAAAGATGGTTTTAGAAAAGCAGTTGGGCAATGGTTGTACCTGGATAAACCTAGACCTCGGAAAGTTGAATAAACTAGAAGACCTTTCTGAAATCTACGGCTTGGACAAGGAAACCATTGAGTACGCACTGGATAGGAATGAGCGTGCCCACATGGACTACCACCGTGAAAGTGGGACGGTTACCTTTATCTATAATGTCCTAGATGTGAAAAAGGACAAGGCCTACTATGAGACTTTTCCCATGACCTTTATCGTGGAGCATCGTCGCCTGATTACCATTAGTAATACCAAGAACGCCTATGTCATTGAACAAATGACCCGTTATCTGGAGAGTCATGACACGCTTTCGATCTACAAGTTTCTCTTTGCCAGTCTGGAAATCATCAGCAATGCCTACTACCCTGTCATCGAGCAGATGGATAAGAGTAAGGACGAGGTCAATGGTCTCTTGCGTCAGCGAACAACTAAGAAAAATCTTTTTGCCCTTTCCGACTTGGAGACGGGTATGGTTTATCTTACTGCGGCTGCTAAACAAAATCGGATTTTGTTAGAGCATATTCAAGGTCATGCCTTGTATCGTAGTTTTGATGAGATTGAGAGAGAGCAGTTTGATGATGCTATGATTGAGGCTCATCAGCTGGTATCCATGACAGACCTAATCTCTCAGATTTTACAGCAACTTTCAGCCTCTTACAACAATATTCTAAACAATAATCTGAATGATAATTTGACAACCTTGACTATCATTTCAGTCTTGCTAGCTGTTTTGGCAGTCGTGACAGGCTTTTTCGGAATGAATGTTCCCCTACCTCTAACAGATGAGCCCCATGCTTGGCTCTACATCAGTATAGCTAGTGCAGGGTTATGGATTGTTTTATCCTTGTTACTAAGGAAAATTGCGAAAAAAAGTTAAGAAAAGGAGCCAGAATGGCGATTGAAAACTACATGCCAGATTTTGCTGTGGAAGCAGTCTATGATCTGACAGTCCCAAGCCTGCAGGCGCAGGGAATCAAGGCTGTTTTGGTCGATTTGGACAATACCCTTATTGCTTGGAACAACCCTGACGGGACACCAGAGATGAAGCAATGGCTACATGACCTTCGGGACGCGGGCATTCGCATTATCGTAGTGTCAAATAACACCAAAAAACGCGTCCAACGAGCAGTTGAGAAGTTTGAGATTGACTACGTTTATTGTGCTCTAAAGCCCTTCACATTTGGGATTGACCGTGCCATGAAGGAATTTCACTATGAGAAAAGCGAAGTGGTCATGGTTGGCGACCAGCTCATGACAGATATACGAGCAGCCCACCGTGCAGGCATTCGCTCGATTTTAGTCAAACCCTTGGTCCAACATGACTCGATTAAAACGCAGATTAACCGAGCTCGTGAGCGTCGTGTGATGCGAAAAATCACTGAAATGTACGGACCGATTACATATAAAAAAGGAATTTAACTATGGAAGAAATTCTCTGTATTGGTTGTGGAGCAACCATTCAGACGACAGATAAGGCTGGTCTGGGTTTTACCCCTCAGTCGGCACTTGAAAAAGGATTGGAGACTGGCGAAATCTATTGCCAACGCTGTTTCCGTCTCCGCCACTACAATGAAATCACGGATGTTCAATTGACAGACGATGATTTCCTAAAACTCTTGCACGAGGTAGGAGACAGTGATGCCCTGGTGGTTAATGTCGTTGATATCTTTGACTTTAATGGCTCTGTCATCCCAGGCTTGCCACGTTTTGTCTCGGGCAATGATGTCCTCCTGGTTGGAAATAAAAAAGATATCTTGCCCAAGTCTGTTAAACCAGGCAAGATTAGCCAGTGGCTCATGGAACGTGCCCACGAAGAAGGTCTCCGTCCAGTTGATGTCGTCCTAACTTCAGCCCAAAACAAGCATGCCATTAAGGAAGTCATTGACAAGATTGAACACTACCGTAAGGGCCGTGATGTCTATGTCGTTGGGGTAACTAACGTTGGAAAATCAACCCTAATCAATGCTATTATCCAAGAAATCACGGGTGACCAGAATGTCATTACGACGTCACGCTTCCCAGGGACAACCTTGGATAAAATCGAGATTCCGCTTGACGACGGATCTTATATCTACGATACACCGGGGATTATCCATCGTTACCAGATGGCCCACTACTTGACGGCCAAAAACCTCAAGTATGTCAGCCCCAAAAAGGAAATCAAACCTAAAACCTATCAGCTAAATCCTGAACAAACTCTGTTTCTAGGTGGTCTCGGACGATTTGATTTCATTGCGGGTGAAAAGCAAGGTTTCACAGCCTTCTTTGACAATGAACTCAAATTGCATCGTACTAAGCTTGAAGGCGCTAGTGCATTTTACGACAAGCACGTCGGAACCCTTCTCACGCCTCCAAACAGTAAGGAAAAAGAAGATTTTCCAAAACTGATTGAGCATGTATTTACAATCAAGGATAAGACAGACCTAGTCATCTCAGGCCTAGGTTGGATTCGTGTAACAGGCACTGCCAAAGTCGCCGTCTGGGCACCAGAAGGCGTCGCCGTCGTCATACGAAAAGCAATTATTTAAAACAAAATCGCTGAGCGAACAAAGTGAGCTCATATAGCGATAGTTATTGCCGTGGTGTGATTGCCAATCTGTAGATTGGCAAGGGGCACAATTGAGACCAAGGCTCAATTGTGAGGTCAGGAAATCCATTTTTCAAAGATGAAATCTTTGGAAAATTAGTTCCGACCGTCCCTCACCACCTAAAATAACTATCAAAAAACAAGGAAGAAAATTATGTCATTAACATCAAAACAACGTGCCTTCCTCAACAGCCAGGCACACATCCTCAAACCTATCATCCAAATCGGGAAAAATGGACTCAACGACCAAATCAAAACCAGCGTCCGTCAAGCTCTTGATGCGCGTGAATTAATCAAGGTTACTCTCTTACAAAACACAGATGAAAACATCCACGAAGTAGCTGAAATTTTGGAAGAAGAAATCGGTGTGGATACAGTCCAAAAAATAGGACGCATCTTGATTTTGTTTAAACAATCTAGCAAGAAAGAAAATCGCAAGATTTCTAAAAAAGTCAAAGAGATCTAAAAACTATACTCCAAATAACTGTTTTTACAGAAAAATAAAGGAGACTAGCCTATGGCAATCGAACTATTGACTCCCTTTACCAAGGTAGAGTTGGAGCCAGAAATCAAGGAGAAAAAACGCAAGCAAGTCGGGATTTTAGGGGGGAATTTTAACCCTGTTCACAATGCCCATCTCATCGTTGCGGACCAAGTACGGCAACAGTTGGGACTGGATCAGGTCTTGCTCATGCCTGAATACCAACCTCCTCATGTAGATAAAAAGGAAACCATTCCTGAACACCATCGTCTCAAAATGCTTGAGTTGGCGATTGAGGGGATCGAAGGCCTAGCCATTGAAACTATTGAGTTGGAGCGCAAGGGTATTTCCTACACTTACGACACCATGAAAATCTTGACAGAGCAACATCCTGACACGGATTACTACTTCATTATCGGGGCAGATATGGTGGATTATCTGCCTAAGTGGTACCGAATTGATGATCTGGTCGACATGGTTCAGTTTGTAGGGGTTCAGCGCCCACGCTACAAGGCAGGGACTTCCTATCCAGTTATCTGGGTGGATGTGCCTCTCATGGATATCTCATCCAGCATGGTGCGTGATTTTATTGCCCAAGGTCGGAAACCCAACTTTCTCCTACCTCAGCCAGTGCTAGACTACATCGAGAAGGAGGGGCTCTACTGATGTCCTATCAAGACTATATCAACTGCTCCCGTGAGGCCTTGTTGGAAAAAATGGCAAAGCTTCTACCTGAGAAACGTCTAACCCATTGTCTAGGTGTGGAGCGTGCCGCTATGGAATTAGCTCAGCGCTTTGGTGTAGATGTTGAGAAAGCAAGTCTAGCAGGTCTTCTTCATGACTATGCTAAAAAGTTGTCAGATCAGGAATTTCTAGACTTGATTGACCGTTACCAGCTAGATCCTGACCTCAAAAACTGGGGCAATAATGTCTGGCATGGCATGGTTGGAATCTACAAGATTCAGGAAGATTTGGATTTGCATGATTCTGAAATTCTGCGAGCCATTGAAATTCATACAGTCGGAGCTGGTCAAATGACAGACCTAGATAAGGTCATCTACGTCGCAGACTATATCGAGCACAATCGGGCATTTCCTGGAGTGGATGTGGCGCGTGAGATTGCAAGTCTATCGCTCAATAAGGCGGTGGCCTACGAAACAGCTCGTACCGTGGAGTATCTAGCTCATCAGGGATTCCCCATCTATCCCCAAACCTTTGAAACCTATAACGCCTTTGTGCGCTATTTGAAAGAGGACTAAATGAAGACGGCTTTTATAATCATTGATGTTCAGAATGTTTTAGTAGAAACTGGGTTCCAGACAAAAAGTCTATTGGAAAAAATTTCTTATTTACAAAACCAGGCTAGAAGCAAGAATATTGAAATTATCTATGTTCAACATATTGAGAACTCTGAAGCTCAAACATCAGAAGATTGGCAGTTATCTGCGCTTTTAAATCGAAAACCTGCTGAAAAGGTCTTTCAGAAGAAGTATAACAGTATTTTCAAAGAAACTGGCTTAAAAGAATACTTGGATAAACAGGGGATTGAAAAATTAGTTTTATGTGGTATGCAGACAGAATATTGTGTGGATACCTCTGTCAAGGTTGCCTTTGAATATGGCTATCAGCTTATTGTTCCAGAAGGTGCTGTCACAACCTTTGATGGGGATGACATTCCGGCAGAAACGATTAATGAATTTTATGAGGACATTTGGGAGGAGCGCTTTGCAGATGTCCTAGATTACAAACATATTTTTTAAAAAGAGGACTAAATGAACGAAAAAGAATTACTAGAACTAGTCGTGAAAGCGGCTGATGAGAAACGTGCGGAGGATATCCTCGCGCTTGATGTACAAGATTTGACTAGTGTGACGGACTACTTTGTTATCACTAGTTCAATGAATAGCCGTCAGTTGGATGCTATCGCTGACAATATCCGTGAAAAAGTAGCTCAAGCAGGCTTTAAAGGTAGCCATGTCGAAGGCGATGCAGCTGGAGGCTGGGTCTTACTGGACCTCGGTGCTGTTGTCGTGCATATCTTTTCAGAAGAAATGCGTGCCCATTATAATCTAGAGAAGCTATGGCATGAGGCGAATTCAGTAGATATTTCAGAAGCTCTTGCTTAGAAGATGAACTCAGTTGTAGTCAACTGGGTTTCTTTGCTTATTTTAGAAAAATTGATAGAAAGGTAAAGGGCTAGTGGTGTTTACCATGGAGCTCTTGGTATCATGATTATGGCGACTTATGAAACCTTTGCGGCTGTCTATGATGCGGTCATGGACGATAGTTTATACGACAAATGGACGAATTTTTCTCTGCGTCATTTGCCTAAGACCAAGGAGAGAAAGAAACTCTTGGAACTGGCTTGTGGGACAGGAATTCAATCAGTGCGCTTCTCTCAGGCTGGTTTTGATGTGACTGGACTTGACTTGAGTGCGGATATGTTGAAGATTGCGGAGAAGAGAGCGACTTCAGCCAAGCAAAAGATTGCTTTTATAGAAGGTAATATGCTGAATTTGTCCAAGGCAGGGAAATACGATTTTGTCACGTGTTATTCGGACTCTATCTGCTATATGCAGGATGAGGTGGAATTAGGGGACGTCTTTAAGGACGTGTACAATGCGCTGAATGAAGAGGGAGTTTTCATCTTTGACGTGCACTCGACCTACCAGACAGATGAAGTATTCCCTGGCTATTCCTACCATGAAAATGCGGAAGATTTTGCCATGCTTTGGGATACATATGAGGACGAAGCTCCTCATTCCATCGTGCATGAGCTGACTTTCTTTATCAAGGAGGCTGACGGTTCCTTTAGTCGCCACGATGAAGTACATGAGGAGAGAACCTATGAGATCTTGACCTATGATATCTTGCTGAAACAGGCTGGATTCAAGTCCTTCAAACTCTATGCAGACTTTGAGGATAAGGAGCCAACAGAAACTAGCACCCGTTGGTTTTTTGTGGCGCAGAAGTAGGAGATTATCATGACCATCACAGGTATTATCGCGGAGTTCAATCCTTTTCATAATGGCCATAAATACCTGCTGGATCAGGCAGAGGGACTGAAAATTGTTGCCATGTCAGGGAATTTCATGCAGCGTGGAGAGCCTGCTATTGTGGATAAGTGGACAAGGACCCAGATGGCGCTGGAAAATGGCGCAGACTTGGTAGTGGAATTGCCCTTTTTAGTCAGTGTTCAGGCAGCTGATTTCTTTGGTCAAGGAGCTGTGAATATCTTGGATCGCTTGGGCATTGATAGTCTAGTTTTTGGGACAGAGGAAGTTCGAGATTATCAGAAAATCGCTGACTTATACACAGAGAAAGGTGCTGAGATGGAGAAATTTGTGGAAAATCTGCCTGATTCCCTTTCCTATCCCCAGAAAACCCAGGCCATGTGGAAGGAATTTGCTGGTCTTGATTTTTCTGGCAATACGCCCAATCATGTTCTTGCTCTGGCCTATGCCAAGGCGGTTGCGGGGCGAAATATTAAACTTCATCCGATTCAGCGTCAGGGGGCTGGCTATCATTCTGTGGATAAGGATGTAGACTACGCCTCGGCGACAGCTCTCCGTCAGCATCAGTCAGACCAAGATTTCTTAGAACGCTTTATGCCTTCTGTTACCCTTTTTGAGCAAGCCAGTAAGGTGAGTTGGGATGACTATTTTCCCTTGCTCCGCTATCAAATCTTGTCAAATCCCGACCTAACCACCATCTATCAGGTCAATCAAGAAATGGCTGTGCGCATTACAGAAGCTATTAAAACAGCCCAGTCTGTGGAAGAATTGGTCGAGTTAGTGACTACCAAACGCTACACCAAGGCGCGTGTCAGACGTCTTTTGACCTATATTTTGGTGCAAGCTAGAGAAAGTGACTTGTCAGAAGCCATTCATGTCCTTGGATTTACTGAAAAAGGCAGGCAACATCTCAAGTCCTTGAAGGGACAGGTCAATCTAGTCAGTCGAATTGGCAAAGAGCCTTGGGATACTATGACCCAAAAGGCAGACCAGATTTACCAACTAGGAAATCCAAGTATAGCAGAACAGAATTTTGGAAGAGTGCCAATAAGAATAGAAACAAACTAAGTCTACTGAAAGGTAGGCTTTTTGAGATTTTTTACGAATAAATAGATAGAAAAGAAAATCTTGTACAAGTTTCTGACAATTTCTTTCTTTTCGTGTATAATAGTGGAAAAGAGGTAAAACGAGGTATGGTTATGGAAGCAGTTCTTTACTCAACATTCCGAAATCATTTAAAAGACTACATGAAGAAGGTCAATGATGAATTTGAGCCTTTAACGGTGGTTAATAAAAATCCAGATGAGGACATTGTAGTTCTTTCAAAGAGCGAATGGGACAGTATTCAGGAAACTCTGAGAATCGTTCAAAATAAGGAACTATCTGACAAGGTCTTGCGAGGAATGGCTCAAGTCCGTGCTGGAAGCACTCAAGTCCATGTTATTGAGGAGTGAGGAATGCTGCTCAAGTTTACAGAAGATGCGTGGGCAGATTATTGCTACTGGCAAACTCAGGATAAGAAAACACTAAAAAGAATCAATAAACTAATTAAGGATATTCAAAGTGATTCATTTACAGGAATAGGAAAACCAGAACCACTCAAGTATGACTACCAAGGAGCCTGGTCACGGCGTATTGATGCAGAAAATCGCTTGATTTATATGATGGATGGAGATAGCATCGCTTTTTTGTCCTTCAAAGATCACTACTAAGTCTACTGAAAGGTGGGCTTTTTATTTTTTAAATTTTTATGAGTAAGTTTAAGATAAAGTTTTTTAGAAAATGACAGAATCCCTAATACAAAAGACAAAAACTCAGAAAAGAAAGTTAGTATATAAACTTCGATTTTTTCCCTTGAATCCGCTTTATCACTTGTATTTTGTGGTATAATGAAGAGAATTGTTAATAATAAAAACAGGGGAAGTAAATGTCTAATTTTAAAGAAAAACTACCGATATTCCAGTCGAACGATGTTCAGATTTCAAATGTAGTCAATGCAGTTTGGTCGATTGCGAACACCTTACGTGGAGCTTATCGTTCGGATAAGTATCGAGTGATGTAATTAAAAATTGGATGAGAAGAAAAGATACAATTGAGTTTCTTGGTTTATGGAAAAGCTTAAACAACATGAATTTCAATTCGGTCGAATTCGACCGAATTAAATCGGAAGCTGGATATAATTCATTTACATTGTCTCCTAAGAAATGGGTAGAGAAAACTGGAGCAATCGGAATTATCTCAAAAGGTGGAAGATATGGTGGTGCATTTGCACATATAGATATTGCCTTTGAATTTGCTTCATGTATTTCTGCTGAATTTAAGATGTATGTAATTCAGGATTACAAAAGACTTAAGTCAGATTAAAATTCTAAGATATCATTAGGCTGGAATTTGAATAGAGAAATTTCTAAGATTAACTACAAAATTCATACAGATGCAATCAAAGAATATCTCTTAAAAGATCTTACCAACGAACAGTTGTCTTACAAGTATGTAAGTGAAGCAGATATGATCAATGTTGTTTTATTTAACAAAAGAGCTAAACAGTGGCGTGAAGAAAATAGGAACAATTAGTACAACACTTGTAGTAGTTGCGGGAGTAAGTGCGGGTGTGCTTGGAGGAAAATTTGACTTTAAATTTCCTAAAAAGATTTAATGGAGAGTAATAAATATGAAGTTTAAAAATTATCTATTTGATTTATATCCTTATTTTCCCAAAGGTTTTTCATTATATAATAGAAAGGATCCTGATGTATGTAGTAAGGCGTTGTACGATGATTTATGTAAGATGTTTTTTGATGATGATTCAAAAGAAAAACTTAAAATAACATCTGTATGTAATAAATGCCAAAACTTTGGAAATGGAGATTTTTATACTTTATTTATTGATAAGGATAAGTATAAGTATTTATTATCAAGTGATTATATAGGAGCCTCTATTTATTGGGCAAGAAAGGCAGGATTAAACGACAGAATAATTTTAGATCATTTGAGTATTTCAAGAACAATAGGTGGACACATTCTTTTCCCTAGAGGTGGTGGAAAATCAGAAACCGTTAATACAGCTAGAGGTGGAAAACCTAGAATCAAGAATGGAATTTATAAAGGATATTATGATCGTTTTGATTTAACACTATATGCTATAAAAGAATGGTTTGCGGGAAATAATAATTCAAAAATAGATTATGCTATAGAGAATTACCGTGAATGGTTTGAACTATTTTTTGATGATGATAATTGTAAAAATGGATTTGAGAAATTTGTCGAGTTTTTTAAGTTAGAAGGATTTATATATGAGCAAAATAAAATTATAGATTTAATTAAATCAGATTTAGAGAACAATCAGGTTGTCTTTTTAGATAAAGAAGATATTAGGATTGCTAGCACAGAAGAAGAATATATAAGATATATGAAAAATCTTAATATCATTATTCTAGAAAGAACTAAAAAAATATTATTATAAATATTTCAGCACCAGTTAAATAAAATGTGCGTTTTCTTTATCAAAAAAATTAATAAAAGAGGTTACCAAGAGGGATAAATTTTAAGTGTAGGGGGAATTTATCCTTTTTGCTTTTGAGGTAGAAGAGAAATCTATTGAATTATCCTATGAATATGTAGATGATGGATATAGTGGTTCTAATTTTGAGCGACCAAATTTTAAGAATATGATTGATGACCTGAATAAAGGAAAGTTTTCTATCATTATGGTAAAAGATTTATCTCGTTTCGGCAGAGAGTATATCGAGTCAGGAAAGTACTTACAAAAGATATTTCTTGAAAAAGGTATTCGCTTTATATCTGTAAATGATAACTATGATAGTGATAATGCGGATGTTAGCGATATCCATTTAAGGTTTGTGAAAATTACTTTTTTATGGTAGAATGTAAAAGAATGTATGTCATTCGGAATAACAATAAAATGAGGTAAAAACATGGAAATCATGTCGCTTGCGATTGCTGTTTTTGCCGTCATCATTGGTTTAGTCATTGGATATGTCAGCATCTCAGCTAAGATGAAATCATCTCAGGAAGCTGCAGAGTTGATGCTTTTAAATGCTGAACAAGAAGCAACTAATTTACGTGGACAAGCTGAGCGTGAAGTGGATTTACTTGTTAATGAAGCCAAACGTGAAAGCAAGTCTCTTAAAAAAGAAGCACTATTGGAGGCCAAAGAAGAAGCCAGAAAATACCGTGAAGAAGTGGACGCTGAATTCAAATCAGAACGTCAAGAACTCAAACAAATCGAAAGTCGTTTGACAGAGAGAGCTACTAGCCTTGACCGTAAGGACGACAATTTGACGAGTAAAGAACAAACACTTGAACAAAAAGAACAAAGTATTTCTGATAGAGCGAAAAACCTTGATGCGCGTGAAGAGCAATTAGAGGAAGTCGAAAGACAAAAAGAAGCAGAACTAGAGCGTATTGGTGCTCTGTCTCAGGCAGAAGCACGAGATATTATCTTGGCACAGACAGAGGAAAACTTGACCAAGGAGATTGCCAGTCGTATTCGCGAAGCTGAGCAAGAGGTCAAGGAACGTTCTGACAAAATGGCCAAGGACATCCTGGTTCAAGCTATGCAACGTATCGCTGGTGAATATGTAGCGGAGTCAACAAACTCAACGGTTCATCTGCCAGACGATACTATGAAGGGACGCATTATTGGTCGTGAAGGTCGTAACATTCGTACCTTTGAAAGTTTGACAGGGGTCGATGTGATTATCGACGATACACCAGAAGTGGTGACCTTGTCAGGATTTGATCCGATTCGTCGTGAGATTGCCCGTATGACTATGGAAATGTTGCTCAAGGATGGTCGTATCCACCCAGCTCGTATCGAAGAGTTGGTTGAGAAAAACCGTCAAGAGATTGACAATAAGATCCGTGAATACGGTGAGGCTGCTGCCTATGAGATTGGCGCACCAAACCTTCATCCAGACTTGATGAAGATTATGGGTCGCTTGCAATTCCGGACTTCATATGGCCAAAATGTTTTGCGCCATTCGATTGAGGTTGCTAAGTTAGCTGGTATTATGGCCAGCGAGCTTGGTGAGAATGCGGCTCTTGCCCGTCGTGCTGGATTCCTTCACGACATCGGAAAAGCCATTGACCGCGAGGTTGAAGGTAGCCACGTTGAAATCGGTATGGAATTGGCACGTAAGTACAAGGAACATCCAGTTGTGGTCAATACGATTGCTAGTCACCACGGAGATGTTGAAGCTGAGAGCGTCATTGCAGTTATCGTTGCTGCAGCAGATGCCTTGAGCGCAGCTCGTCCAGGTGCTCGTAGTGAGTCTCTTGAAAGCTACATCAAGCGTCTCCATGATTTGGAAGAAATTGCGAACGGCTTTGAAGGGGTACAAAATAGCTTTGCCCTTCAAGCAGGACGTGAAATTCGTATCATGGTCAATCCAGGAAAAATCAAGGACGACAAAGTCACAATCTTAGCTCACAAAGTTCGTGAGAAAATTGAAAACAATCTCGATTACCCAGGAAATATCAAGATAACCGTGATTCGTGAGCTTCGTGCAGTAG
Source organism: Streptococcus sp. 2154 (assembly GCF_013277255.1). Lineage (NCBI taxonomy): Bacteria > Bacillati > Bacillota > Bacilli > Lactobacillales > Streptococcaceae > Streptococcus > Streptococcus sp. 2154. The sequence continues at coordinate 1,519 of NZ_VMMK01000030.1, read as the reverse complement.
ATTATGCTAAATAATAAAAAACTGAGGTCAGTGAAATCTGACTTCAGTTTTTTTGAAGTACGACGGGCATGTGGTGCATCTGAGGTGTAATACTCTTCGAAAATCTCTTCAAACCACGTCAACGTCGCCTTGCCGTACTCAAGTACAGCCTGCGGCTAGTTTCCTAGTTTACTCTTTGATTTTCATTGAGTATAAGTCCTTGGTGGGCACCTGCTACCGGTGAACCCAATAGCGATTCCCAAGCCTGACTATCGTGAGGTAGCGGATTAAAACGGTCTGGGGATAGACCGTTTTAAGTCTGACGCTGGAAATAAGAATCGTCAGAGGAAGGGATAGCGAAATCGTGGCTCTACGAACAGGAAGGTGATAGTAAGGCGTATATAGCGGATAGGGGGGGCGCGAAACCTTAAAGTCCAAAAAGGTAGTCGTAACCTATATGCGTAAATCACGAGAGTAATTGAATTCGAACTAAGATTTATCTTTTTCCACTGTAACCTTTTAACGTCCTCATGTCTAGTCTAAACGAGGAAAGATGTAGGACTTATCCCGTGAGCTCTGTCGCTAGAAAGAGAAAACGACAGATCGAAGTAATCCTACTTTACTTGTGTCTGTAAAACGAACGGTCTGATAGAACTGGACTCTGTCACGTATTGACTAGATGAAGGTTCACCAATATAAGATATCCCTCAGGCACCAAAACAAGAAAGGAATAGGCACATGTCAAAATTGCTAGATAAGATAGTATCACGCGAAAATATGCTGGAAGCTTACAATCAAGTAAAATCCAATAAAGGCTCAGCTGGGATTGATGGAATGACTATCGAAGAGATGGATGACTATCTCAGACAAAACTGGCGCTTGACTAAGGAGCTGATAAAACAGAGAAAATACAAACCTCAATCAGTCCTGCGAGTTGAAATCCCCCAACCCAATGGAGGTGTCCTTCAGCTTGGGATTCCGACAGTGATGGATAGGATAATCCAACAAGCCATTGTCCAAGCTCTTAGAGTACTTAAATGACGGCTATGAGTGGATAGTGGATATAGACCTAGAGAAATTTTTCGATAGGGTTCCTCAAGATAGATTGATGTCCTTAGTACATAATATGATCGAAGACGGAGATAGGGAATCCTTGATTCGTAAGTATCTTCATTCAGGTGTTATCATTAACGGTCGGCGTCATAAAACGCTAGTTGGTACACCACAGGGAGGAAATGTATCTCCTCTCTTATCTAATATCATGCTTAATGAATTGGACAAGGAATTAGAAAAGAGGGGACTTCGATTTGTGCGCTACGCAGATGATTGTGTGATGATGGTCGGAAGCGAGGCAGCCGCTAAGCGTGTGATGTATTCAGTTAGTCGTTTTATTGAGAAACGGCTAGGTTTGAAAGTATAGTAAAATGAAATAAGAATAGGACAAACCGATCAGGACAGTCAAATCGATTTCTAACAATGTTTTAGAAGTAGAGGTGTACTATTCTAGTTTCAATCTACTATAATTTGAAGGGGAATACCG
>NZ_VMMK01000003.1:0-1226 GCF_013277255.1 Streptococcus sp. 2154 | reverse complement strand
CGAGAAAATTCAACAGTCTCGTTTTGGTTTTGTGTTTGATAATCTAGATCCCTATCTTTCAAAGTCCGATATTGGGACAACTTGGACTCTCTCGTTTGATTGTAAACTCGATGAAGTTGATGGTTCTTTTCCTTTCCATATGTTGCATGGTGGGGCGAATGGCTTTGGTATAGAGGGACAAAAAGAGTTCACTGCGACTAGGGAGTGGCAGCGATTTAGGCTTACAGGTCCGGTATTTTTTAAAGAGGATGCGCCCTCTGAATCCAAGCTACAGATGACCCTATTCAATTCAGATTTAGGATACGGAGGAACTCTTTTCATTCGTAGGATTAAACTTGAAAAAGGTACCCTAGCGACAGACTGGAGTCCAGCGCTTGAAGACACCAATGGTCTCATCACACAAGCTAAGGCTAGCTTTGAGCGAACAGCGCAGGAATTGCGAACGGATTTGTCGGCTGTTCAGGCCTATGTTACTCAAGATGGTCAAAGACAGGAAAGCTTACAGCGCTACACTCGTGAGGAGAGCGCGAGACAAGCAAGAGCAGTTCGTGAGCAGATATCCAGAGATTATGTAGGGAAATCAAGCTATCAAGAAGACGTGGAGGGGATTCATCGGAGAATTGAAGGAGTTAAAACGAGTGCGAATAAAGAAATAACTAGCCAAATAGCTAGCTATCGTCAATCTGCCGACGGGACATTTAGGGATATTTCAAGCCAAATAACAACTTATAAGCAGGATATGACCAGGAACATTGCGAACCTATCCCATCAACTGGCAGGTAAGGTAGAGACTACTGACTTCCAGCGTGTTAAGGAAACCAGTGAACTTTACGAGCGGATTTTGGGCAATACTGAAAATGGAATTGCGGATAAGGTTGCTCGCATGGCTATGACCAATCAACTGTTTCAGGTTGAGGTTGGGAAATATAGTGTAAGCGGCCCTAACCTCATTAAGAATAGTGATTTTAAAAATGATACGAATAAATGGGGCTCAACTCAAAATTTAGGAAGATTGGTTAAGCATAGCTTTTATCACAACGGGCAGAAAGACCTTATGCGTTTAAGCAATGCAACTAAAAACAAAAACTTTTTGTCTAGTCACCGTTTTAATCTTGAACGAAATACTGACTATGTACTGAATTTTAGAGGATTTAACAACAGTGCTCTAGCAAGCTATGATGTTTATATTTTGGGACGAAGAGCAGGCGAGAGCGATGGATTCACAA
>NZ_VMMK01000029.1:77445-89314 GCF_013277255.1 Streptococcus sp. 2154 | reverse complement strand
AAAACTAAATGACTATAAAACTTTTTTCCCAGATTTTTGTTTACTACTAAAGTTCACAATGGGTCTAATTTTTAAAATACTCTTGTTTAATTTTTGTAAGCAGATTGTTAGTAAAAGAGAATAACCCTGCTAAATTTCTGATCTACTTTATTCTATAGTAAAATGAAATAAAAATAGGACAAATCAATCAGGACAATCAAATCAATTTCTAGTAATGTTTTAGAAGTCCAGATGTACTATTCTAGTTTCAATCTACTATATATTATTCACTGACTAAAAAAGAAAACCTACCTTCTCAGTAGATTTTCTCTGTTTAAAATTTATTTCCAAGCGCCACTGGCATCTACATAGTAACCATCAGGTGTATAGGTGTTGTGAAGCATCTTACCAGTTGAAGCAAGGTAGTACCAAGATCCACTATCTTTTACCCATCCTGTTACCATAGAACCTGAGTTGTTTAGATAATACCAAGATCCACTATCTTTGATCCAACCTGTCGCCATAGAACCTGAGTCCTTTAGGTAATACCAAGAGTTATTATCATATAGCCAATTGCTAGCAATCATAGCTCCTGATGATTTAAAGGCATACCAGTTGCCACCCTGATAGAGCCAAGTTTGATTGAACATGACTCCTTTATCATTCATAAAGTACCAAGTTCCCTTGTCCTTAACCCAAGCATTTTTAACTAATTGACCTTGTTTTTGATAGTACCACTTTTCACTGTAATTCTTTTTTAGCCAGCTTTCTGCTTTTAGAATCGGATAAAGTATTTTGAAGGCTCCTCCCCCTCTGTAGGAATGACTGATAACTCCTGGTTTTTGAAGTTTCAATTCTACATAGTCGTCTTCCCAAGCAAACACTTTTTGACCATTGAGAGTCTCTGGTAAGGTAGCAGTGTAGGTCTTAGTTTGATAGTCCCATTTTGCATCAAGGTAGGTGTGTTGATCATTTGATTCGTCAATACGGAAGTAACCACTCTTTCCGCCATCATTATATACATCATCTACTACTTTAGTGGACCAGGTCTTTACTTCATTTCCGCTCTTGGCTTCTACCTTGATATCTCCTCTATAGCCATAAGGTACATAGAAATTCAGGTAACGCCCCTCTGTACCGACCATAGATTTGTCCTTCTCTTGACCTAGGAAATTGATAGTCTGATCTTGACCATTGAGACTAACCGTCCACTCGATTTTCTCAGTTTTTGGCAAATCCAAGACTTTGATATCCACTTCATGGCCATTGTTAAATCGAAGAATTTTGCCATCTTGATACTTAACCCCACCCTTAATAACCCATTCTTCTTCCAACTCAAAGGCTTGACCTGAATGAGGGAAAGCTAATAAAGCTAGACCTGCTAGAGATAAACCAAATAGTGTGATTTTTTTTGATACTTTCATTTTCTTAACTCCTTATTTTTGGAATAAAACAAATTGACTGTTTTTAGGATAAACTGATACATGTTGCTCTTCGTGAATTTGTGATGCAGCTTCAAGGACTAGAGGATAAGAGTATTGATACAGTTCCTCTAAAGTAATTTTTCCGTTAGTATTGGTGTCTGCCATAGGCGAAATCATTCTATTTTGAAGTGAATCCCAACCTGTACCCATTGCCCAGTATCTGGTGGCAAGACTACCTACTCCGACTACACTATACGATTCTTCGCCTTTCCAAGAGGCACATAGTACGAGGAATTTAGAATCAAGCATTTCACCATTCTTGCTTGCTACATCTCCTGTTGAAAATCCTGCCAAAAATGCTTGTTCATCAAATTTTTCTTCAGACTTGGAGGCAACCTTTTTGTCTGACTTACCTACATCTATAATTGTTCCTGAATAGCAACAATCCAGCATAACCACAAACTTACCTTTATATTGTTTCAGTATAGATGCCAATTCCCAGCCTGAAAATGTCTGACCATCGCTACCAAGATAGATTCTTCCGTCTCTTCCTCCATGACAAGTAAGGTAAAGATAGTTCACATCGCTTTCGATAGAAGATTTGAAAAGCTCTTGCGTTTTTGCAATAATCTCGGACTTAGTTTTATCTGGGAAACGAACAACTTTACTAAAGTTTTGGTTACCAAAAACCTTTTCCATAGCATTAACGTCTTCGATAGGTACTGCTCTCGTTGATGTTTCACCAAGAACTAAAGCACGGCGATTAATCGTTTGTCTTGCTCCACTACTAGCAAAGAAATAAGTATCATCTCCAATATTGTGCCAACCTGTCTGCATAGCACCGCTGGCAGCCAAATAATATTGTTTTCCTTCGATAGTCTGTAGGCCAGTTTGCATGACACCGCTAGTATTTAAATAGTACCAACTACCAGAAATCAAACACCATCCTGTTTTCATAGCACCACTAGTATCTAGATAATACCAATTTCCATATTCATTAAACCAACCTGTTTTCATCCAACCTTCACTATCAAAATAGTACCAGGTTTCATTGATCTTTTCCCACCCGTTTTTAGTGTAAGAACCGTCAGAGTGTTTATACCACCAACGGCTATTCGATTGAATCCAACTGCCATTAGAGTGACTATAAGACTTGGGAGAGATAGATTCTTGAGCAGAAACTGGACTATTTACTGGTAGTGTTGCCACTAGGCTCAGTAAAGCAACTGATGACAATAAAATTTTTTTCATAATCATATTGTCCTTTCTGTTTTATTTTTGTATAATCATATCACAAATAAAAAAACAGGTTTTATTTTTTGCAGAAATGGAAGAGGAATACTATGGAAAATTTTGGAGCAGTTTTAAAGGATATCCGTATTTCAAAAAATTTTCGTCTTAAAGATTTGGCTTGTGATAAGATTAGTGAGTCAACTATTTCTCGTTTCGAAAATGGGATTACAAAATTATCTATTGATCATTTTTACATATTGTTAAATCGCCTGGGGATATCATTTTCGGAATTTGAAGAATTAGTTCATTGCTATTATTCCAAAAAAGAATGCTTTTTTGAAGAATTAGAACATGCTGTAAACTCTTCAGATATCATTTTGTTACAAGAACTAATAAAGAAAATAGAGCTAAAACAAAAGCAGGAAAGAAGTTTATGCAATTTTCACATAAAATTGATTGCTGAACAACAGATTAATCGCCTTGTAAATCTTCCTTATAATACATCTAAATGCAATGAGATAATAAAGTATTTGCTTTCGGTAGATACTTGGATGGAGTATGAACTGAAAATTTTTTATAATTCGGTGTTTTTTATGAACACTAAAACCATAAGCTTATTATATAGAGCGGTAATCAAGAAAACACGACATTTTTTAAAAACAAATATGGGAACACATAGAGTAATTCCTTTATATTTATTTAATTTAGAATTATTATTAAAAAATAATTTGTTAAATAACGCTCAATTTTTTATAGATGATTTAGAAAATTTACTGACCAGACAAGGATATTATTTTGAAAAGAATTATTTACTCTTCCTAAAAGGTATTTATCTTATAAAAACTAATCAAATAGAGTTAGGTAAAAAAGAATGTTCTAAAGCTATGAGAATATTTAAGGAATATAATGATAGTGATACAATAAATGAATTAAACCAGAAATTTAAGCTAGATCTAACAATTTAATTGTTAAATGATATTGTTTAGAGATATAATTCCTAAAAAATTAGACAAATAATTTATCTATAAGATTTGGTTCTGTATTACACTGAGCTAAGTCTTTCTTAGTTTTAATACATTTGTTATTATATAGGCTTTTATTGATTATTTCTTGTTTTAATTCAGGGGAATAGTAACGATTCTTCCCATTTTTAACACTCTCTATTCCATAACGATCAATTCATCTTGTCACATACCTTAGCCCGAAACATCTACACAAAATCTTTTTGAAAGCTGATTAAAGATTTGTACTTGCTTTCTAAGTTCATAGATCTGAACCTTAACCTCATTTGTCAATCCCATAATAAAAATAAGGACATTCCAATTGAACTGCACCCCAAAAGTTAGACAGAAAAAATCTAACTTTTGGGGTGCAGTTCATATATAGGCGCTATTTTTTCTTGAACAAGCGGATGTAGTCCTGTTTGCTATGAATAATATCTGATACAAAGACAGCTTTTCTGTCCTCTAAAATATGATAGAATGCTAGGTAATCTCCTAAAATGATGCATCGAGTTTTGTGGGGTGGGTATATAATCCCTCCTACTCTTTCGTCAGCATCAAATCCTGCTTCTGGGAAGACTTCAAGACGCTCCAAACCATAAAGAACATTCTTAACTGTGTTTGCTCCTGCCTGTTCTGAAAAGTAGTTAGCTGAGATATAATCTTTAATACCTCTTAGCTGTTCTTGTACCGTTTCGGAGATAATGATGCTATATGCCTTCTCGTTAAATTCCAAGGTTAGCCCTCACTTCATCAAGACTGTAAGTTCTTCCATGTTCTAAATCCTCAAAGCTACGAGCAATTTCAGCACGCAACCCTGATAGAAGTTCTTCTCTTTCTTTATCTACTTGAGTTTCAAATGGCAAGGCTTTATTTTCTACAATATGTTCTAAAAACAAGTTAAAACTGGCTGTCATATCAAGATTTTGCGCTGTGATAATAGCTTTAGCTTTCTCTAACAAGTCTCTGTTAGTCTTAAAATTTACCTGTGTGTTTTTTTCTAAAACATTCATGGTAGCACCTCCTTTAGACTATTATATCACTTTGAACTATACAGGTCTAGTTACGTATAGACGATTATAGCTGGATACTAAGAGAAATCAAAAAGCACTAGGGGAAAACGCCCCAAAGTGCTTAATTTCAAGGCTTTACAGCCTATCTTATTTAATAAAATATTACAACATTTTGTTGTAGAATTCAACGACAAGTGCTTCGTTGATTTCTGGGTTGATTTCGTCACGTTCTGGCAAGCGAGTCAATGAACCTTCCAATTTTTCAGCGTCGAATGATACGAATGCTGGACGTCCAAGAGTAGCTTCTACTGCTTCAAGGATTGCCGGAACTTTCAATGATTTTTCACGAACTGAGATCACTTGACCTGGAGTTACGCGGTATGATGGGATATCAACGCGTTTTCCGTCAACAAGGATGTGACCGTGGTTTACGAACTGACGAGCTTGACGACGAGTAGTCGCAAGACCAAGACGGTAAACAACGTTATCTAAACGACGTTCCAAAAGAAGCATGAAGTTGAAACCTAGGATTCCGCCTTTGATTTTTGTAGCTTGTACGAACAAGTTACGGAATTGTTTTTCACCTACACCGTAAGTGAAACGAAGTTTTTGTTTTTCAGCCAATTGCAAACCGTATTCTGACAATTTAGAACGGTTGTTTGGTCCGTGTTGTCCTGGTACGTAGTTACGACGTGCCAATTCTTTACCTGTACCTGTAAGTGAAAGGCCAAGGCGACGAGATTGTTTCCAAGATGGTCCTGTATAACGTGACATGTGAATGTCCTCCTGATATAAATAATATTTCGGTGGAAATAGTCACTTAGAAAGCCCTGATTCGTGCAGATGCCCTTCGCCTAAACAGCCAAGGTTACTTATTATAAGACACCTGTTGACGAGCTTCATGCTTTCCTGCTGATATTTCACACAAAATCTATTTTACCATGAATAGCTGGATTTGTAAAGGGGTTTTAGGCTTTATTTTCACTACCAGAGAGATTGAGAAGGAGGGTAAAGGTGCTTCCGAGGCCGTACTGGCTGCTGACTGTGATTTCACCACCCAATTGATGGGCTAATTCACGCGCAATCGCAAGACCTAAGCCATGACCACCTGTTTTCATATTACGCGAAGTCTCTACACGATAAAGACGTTTGAAAATATTCTCCAAATCCTCTGGGGCAATCCCCTGTCCCTCATCGGTCACACTGATTGAAAGCTGGTTATTTTCCAGCTTAGCCACCACTTCCAGCTTGGTTCCTGGAGCTGAGTATTTAAAAGCGTTATTGACCAGATTCACCAAGATACGAGAAAGTTTGGCATAATCTCCTTCAATCCGGGCAGACTCTGGGATTACCTGCAAGTGGACATCTCTTCTCTCCTGCTCAATCAAGAACTGAAATTCACTCATGCACTCAATCAAGAGCTGGTCCAGAAAAATACTGTCCTTGCTGGTCGTTTCCATCTGATTTCTAGCTGTATTTAGAGTCAAAAAATTCAACTCTTCAACCAGTTTATTGAGTCTTTCCGTCTGACGCCCAATGGTTGCTAGATAATGAGCTTGCTCCGACTCCTTGATAACCCCATCCAAAACCCCTTCTACCGTCGCTTGGATCGAAGTGATAGGAGTCTTAATATCATGCGAAAGTTGAGCAATCATCAAGCCCTTTTCTCGTTCGCTTTCTTCCAAGGAATCAAAGCTGGCCTGCAAATCATGGGACATTTCATTAAAAGCTTGCCCTAATTGTTGAAATTCTAAAGGACCTTGAACCTCCAAATTTGAAGGAAAATCCTTGTCCGCTACCCGCTTGGCATGCTCCTTGAGTTTGCCCAACGATGTAAAGACCGGCGATAGGAGAAAGAGACTAATCCCAGCACCGACAAGGCTGGCAACGATGGTCATCCCAAGCAAAAAGTAAATCTCGCTTTTCTCAATCAGCATTTTTTGAACAGCCCAAAAAACAACCAAAATGGTTAAGAGGGTTGAAATAATATATCCAACCAAAATATAACTTTTTAGTTTCATGTTTGTCCTCTCGGTTTCTCTATCTTATATCCCAAGCCCCAAACTGTCTTAATAGTGGGCGTTTGGTCACTACTATATTTTGCCAACTCCTGTCGAAGAGCATGGATATGCACATTCAAGGTATTGGTATCATCCACATAGTCTTCTTGCCAGACCTTTTCATAGAGGTCTGTCTTGGAGAAAACTCTCTCTGGATTGCTAGCTAAAATCCACAGCAATTCAAATGATTTAACAGTCAAATCCAGCATTTCTTCTCCTATTTGAACTTCATGACTACTATGATTCATTTTTAGATTGCCAAGGGAAATCAGCTCTGTTTCGCCCCCACGATGAAGGCGACGCAAAATATTATGGACCCGCAAAACCAGCTCACGAGGGCTAAAGGGCTTAGCAATAAAATCATCTGCTCCCAAGCTCAGGCCATAAATCTTGTCCTGTTCACTGGTCTTAGCAGTAATAAATAGGAAAGGCTGCTCTGGTGATAAGTATTGAACCTCACTGATTAAATCATAACCATCCATCCGAGGCATCATGACGTCTGTGATAATCAAATCAATCGGTTTTTTCTTGAACAGCTCTAACGCTTCCAGTCCATCATGGGCTACCAAGACCTGATAACCTGCCTGAATTAAGTATCTCTGATGAATATCTGTGATTTCTACCTCGTCGTCAACGAGTAAAATTGTCTTTCCCATCTGTCTCTCCTTTGATAAAAACAGTGCTATACTGCTTTAAGTATAACACTATTTTTATTGTTTTACGATGATTTTAATCTGCTATTGAAAGAAAGTCCTGATAGCTGATTGAGTTGGTAAACTAGCCTTAGTCAGCCCACTATCCATCATTTATTTCCTTAGCTGATTAGTTTTCTTCTTTTTTGTTTTTCAAACCTAGACCACCGAGTAAACCTGCAAGTGCAAGCCCAAGGAAACCAATACTTGCCATTGATGTTTGAGCTTCACCAGTATTTGGTAGCATAGCTTTATCATCTGACATCATCTTGTCTGACATCATCGTATCAGACATCTTATTAGCAGAAGCAGCCATGTTTTCACCTGCCATCGTATTGGTAGAGCTTGTCATGGTGTCAGCAGGCATGCTATCTGTAGTACTTGGAGCTGGAGTCTCAGTCTTCATACCTGATTTTTCCATTTGGTCATTTGCTGGAATTGCTTTATCAGTCTCTTTGGCTGGTGCCATCATGTCCTTATGGTCAGTAGACATTTGATGAGTCGCACCTGTAGCATGACTGTGATTCATCGGAGTCACTCTAGAACCAGAGTTAGAAGGTGAGAAAGAACCACTTGCTGTGTCTGATGTTTCTTTAACATTTATCTTAATAGTAACTTTTTTAGTTGCTACGATATTTGTCAAATCTGCTTTACCATCTTTGTTGCCATAGACATTGACTGTAGCGCTGTAAGTTTGAGTACCGTTTGCTCGGAACTGGTCAATGAGTTCTTGTTTTTCTTTACCAGCTACATTTCCTTCCAAGGCTACTTGATAGAAGTATTGACCTTTAGTGTTCACATTTTCACCTAGTGGAGATAGGGCTGGATTTTTAGCGTCTCCGTTATCTGACCATGGAGCCTTGTCAGATGCTTTGAGCAAGAGACGAGTCAACATGCCATCACCTGCGAAGAGTTCGTATGGAATCACATGGTTAACACCGGCTGTGAATGGACCTTCACCTTTGGCTTTTTCAAGATAAGCAGCAGGAACATCAATACTGTCTTTAACGTTGTCTGCAACGGCTTTTTGAACTGTTTCTTTAGAAATTAAACCGTTTATGTTAATAGTGACTTGTTTAGTTGCTACGATATTTGTCAAATCTGCTTTACCGTCTTTATTTCCGTAAACTTTAACAGTAGCTTTATAAGTTTGAGTACCATTAGCACGAAGCTGATCAATTAAATCTTGACCTTGTTTACCAACAGTATTGCCATTTAAGTCTACTTGATAGAAGTATTGCCCTTTGGTCTTCACGTTTTCGCCTAGTGGAGATAGGGCTGGGTTTTTAGCGTCGCCATTATCTGACCATGGAGCCTTGTCAGATGCCTTAAGCAAGAGACGAGTCAACATGCCATCACCTGCGAATAGTTCGTATGGAATCACATGGTTGACACCTGCTGTGAATGGACCGTCACCCTTGGCTTGTTCTAGGTAGGCTGCTGGAACATCGATACTGTCTTTAACGTTGTCTGCAACGGCTTTTTGAACTGTTTCTTTAGAAATTAAACCGTTTATGTTAATAGTAACTTGTTTAGTTGCTACGACATTTGTCAAATCTGCTTTACCATCTTTGTTGCCATAGACATTGACTGTAGCGCTGTAGGTTTTAGTGCCGTTTGCTCGGAACTGGTCAATGAGTTCTTGTTTTTCTTTGCCAGCCACGTTTCCGTCCAAGGCTACTTGATAGAAGTATTGCCCTTTGGTCTTCACGTTTTCGCCTAGTGGAGATAGGGCTGGGTTTTTAGCGTCGCCGTTATCTGACCATGGAGCCTTGTCAGATGCCTTAAGCAAGAGACGAGTCAACATGCCATCACCTGCGAATAGTTCGTATGGAATCACATGGTTGACACCTGCTGTGAATGGACCTTCACCCTTGGCTTGTTCTAGGTAGGCTGCTGGAACATCGATACTGTCTTTAACGTTGTCTGCAACGGCTTTTTGAACTGTTTCTTTAGAAATTAAACCGTTTATGTTAATAGTAACTTGTTTAGTTGCTACGACATTTGTCAAATCTGCTTTACCATCTTTGTTACCATAGACATTGACTGTAGCGCTGTAGGTTTTAGTGCCGTTTGCTCGGAACTGGTCGATGAGTTCTTGTTTTTCTTTGCCAGCCACGTTTCCGTCCAAGGCTACTTGATAGAAGTATTGACCTTTGGTCTTCACGTTTTCGCCTAGTGGAGATAGGGCTGGGTTTTTAGCGTCGCCGTTATCTGACCATGGAGCCTTGTCAGATGCCTTAAGCAAGAGACGAGTCAACATGCCATCACCTGCGAAGAGTTCGTATGGAATCACATGGTTAACACCAGCTGTGAATGGACCGTCACCCTTGGCTTTTTCTAGGTAGGCTGCTGGAACATCGATACTGTCTTTGATGTTGTTTTTAACTGCAGATTTGACATCGCTTCTTGTTACAAGACCGTTCAAGGTAATATTGACTTTACGTTCCTTGACAACCTTATTCAAATTTGGTTTATCACCGGCTGCTTCATAGACAGTCAGGGTAGCTTCATAGGTATTTGTACCATTAGTACGAAGTGTATCTAATAAATCCTGATCTTGCTTACCTGTAGTGTTACCATTCAAAGATACTTGATAGTAATACTTGCCATCAGGTAAATTTTTCACTGGTGGAATTTTTTCATTTTTATCCTTACCATTATCTGACCATGGAGCCTTGTCAGATGCTTTGAGCAAGAGACGAGTCAACATACCATCTCCTGCGAAAAGTTCATATTTAAGCGGTTTGTTTACACCAGCCAAGAAAGGACCGGAAGCTTTGGCTTGTTCTAGATAGCCCGCTGGGACATCGATACTGTCTTTAACATCCTCATCGACAGCTTTTTTAATATCTTCTGGACTTGCTTGTTTCCCATCCACATCAGCTGTATCTACAGCCTCTTTTAAGACATCTGCTAGCTCTGAATTTTCTTGAGCTTCTTCACCTTTTTCAAAAAGTGTATCCAGACGAGAAGGGCTTGTCCCCTCGCTCACTTCAGTTACTTCTGTAGGTGTAGAAAGTGAGTTCGTATTTCCAGCAACGACCTCAGGTTTCGCTTGAGCAAGAACAGTATCTCCCTGAGTTTCTGCTAAGTCACCCTCTTTCGTTCCCGATGTCTCTTCAGGTACAACTTGAGCAGGGGTCGGATTGACCCCATCGGCACGTACAGAACTTGGCTGACCAACTAGGACAAAGAAGCCACTAGCCACAACAACTGAGGCAACACCGACACTGAGACGGCGAATAGACCAACGAGTATATCTTTGATTTGGATTGAATTTCATAGGGTTCTCCTTAGAGTTTTTCTTTATTTGATGACTCTAGTATAATATCCTAAAATTAAAAAGGACTAAGAAAAAGTTAAAATTTTTCTTAAATCCCTCTTATAAAATACTTATATCAATTAAATCCATAAACAGATTTGGTGATTTGATAGACGACATTGGACAGTTTGCGAGCTGGCAAGACTGAATGTTTGGTCAAACGGCTAAGCATGGTCTTACGGATAGCCTGAAAAACCTCTGGATTTTCCTGCTGAATATAGGTCCACAGCTCCCGTTTTTTTGCCAAATGCTCTGCTGTACCTGCTCGATTGAGCAGGGCACTGGAAATCACCGTCGTAATCTCGATATGATTCAGCAGATATTCTCGCATTTTGGGGTGGCTCACTTGGGATAAATCAAGCTGGTCTACCAAGAGTCGATTGACTTTAAGTTGCTGGTCAATGCGCTTAATCATCACTTGCTCATTGACAGACTGGTCCTCACGCCCAATCAAATAACGATAGAAATCGACAGGCAGATAGTACATGGTCTTGACCTGCTGAAGAGGGGTAAAGACAAAGAGATTATCGACATAAAAAGTATGCTCAGGCAGTTGGAACTGGCTAGCACGCAACAAATCTGTCCGATAAATCAGCGAGTGCATCATGATATACTGGCCTTTGGAGAAATTTCCGACCTGGTCCCAGCCAAAAATCTGCCGAACAGGCAAGACTGACTCGTAGCTCATACTCTTCTTACGAGACTGACCTTCCTTTTCGTAAACAAAATTAGTCACAAAGGCGTCAACCTCTTGACCCTTACTCTCAAGTTCCTGCAAGGTTTCAAGAGTTTTCAAGTAGGCACGAGGATCCACCCAGTCATCACTGTCAACTACTTTAAAATAGCGCCCAGAAGCCTCTACCAAGCCACGATTGACCGCACCGCCATGGCCCTTATTTTCCTGATAAATGGCTCTAACGATGTTAGGATACTTGTCGGCTAAACGCTCAGCGATTTCCTGAGTCTGGTCCTGAGACCCATCATTGATAATCAAAATCTCAACTTGCTCACCACCAATCACTAGCGACTCCACACAGTAATGAAGATAGGCTGCAGCATTATAGCTAGGAATGGCGATAGACAATAACTTCATAATCTACTCCTTTAGGGGACTGATTTTTCTTACTCAATGAAAATCAAAG
>NZ_VMMK01000029.1:41959-77430 GCF_013277255.1 Streptococcus sp. 2154 | reverse complement strand
TTGAGGTTGCAGATAAGACTGACGAAGTCAGTTACCTATACCTACGGCAAGGTGACGTTGACGTGGTTTAAATTTGACTTTCGAAGAGTATTACTCTCTCTTGTCACTGCTTTCTATTCTACCATAAAGTCCAGCCTTTGAAGAACTTTTACTAGAATACAAGGCTTCTGTCTCTATTTACCATCTTAAGCATCAAAAAAGAGGGAAGCTCCCTCTTTTACAAATTCAATGCTGCTAGGGTATCCAAATACTGGTTGTTGATGACCGCCAAAATATAGGTATCTGCCTTCAAGAGGTCATCTGGTCCAAATTCAACATCCAATGGGGAATTTTCCTGCTCTCGGAAGCCCAAAATATTCAGATTATATTTGTCACGGAGGTCTAATTTACTCAGACTTTGACCTGCCCAAGACTGAGGAATTTTCATCTCCACAATAGAGACATTTTTATCCAACTGAAAGACACCAACACTATTATGGAAAAGAATGGTATGTGCTAGAGACTGCCCCATTTCATACTCTGGCGAGACAACCGAGTCAGCTCCAATCTTTTCTAGCACTTTCTTAGCAGTCTGACTTTTGACCTTAGCAATAACAGTCGGTACCCCCAAACTCTTACAGTGCATAACCGCAAGCACACTCGACTCCAGATTTCCACCTGTCGCGACGACAACGGTATCGCAGGTATCAATCCCTGCTGATCTCAATAATTCTTCATCTGTGATGTCACCAATCACTCCACGCGCCAAAACTGGCTCAAACTGATTGATGCGCTCTGCGTGGTCATCAATAGCGATAATATTCATATCCTGCTTGGCTAGGGCAGCTAGGACACTGCTCCCAAAAATTCCCAATCCTAAAATTCCAATCGTACGATCTGACATTCTCTTTCCTTTCTTAACCAATACTAATATCTGCTTTCATATAGTGAATCATATCTTTCTTTTCTGGATGGTAATCTGCCAAGCTAACAAACAAGGTCAAGGGACCAATTCGTCCCATAAACATAAGTGGCATGATAACACTGAGAGCCAATTTCCCAAGATCAGAAGTCAAATTTGCCGTTACACCAACTGTACTAAGAGCTGAAATGGTTTCAAATATGAGGTGGATAAAGGGAGGATTGCCTTTGGCTGTCATCCCTAGCAGAATCAATCCTACCAAGAAGCTCATCAAAAAGATAATAAAGACACTAAAGGATTTTTGAACCGTTCGCGGCGCAATCGTTCGTCTCGCAACATTGGCATGAGGCAAGCCCAAAAGCTCACTTCGCGCAAAGACCAAGAGGACAAAAAATGTCGTAATCTTGAGCCCCCCAGCCGTTCCCCCAGGTGCCCCACCTAGAAACATCTGTAAGATATAAATCAAAAGAGTCACAGGATGAGCCTGAGTATAATCTATCGTAGAAAAGCCTGCTGTTCGCATCGTCACTGTTTGAAAAAAGCTAACTAAAACCTTATCGGCAACAGGGAGATTGCCAATCGTTCCAGCATTGTTCCACTCAAGAAAGAGAGTAGTTGCCGTTCCAAATAACAACAAACCTAGAGTCAATAATAGTACAAGCTTCGTATGAAAGTGCAGGCGCCCTTTTTTCTTTCTTCCTACATGACCAGCCAAATCAAACCAGACCATAAAGCCAAAACCACCTGTAATAATTAAGCCTGCAATCACCAGATTGACCAGTAAATCGGTCTGAAAAGCAAATAAACTGGTGCTCCCCAAATTATCAAAACCTGCATTACAGAAGGCGGATATAGCTAGAAAAATGGAACTAAAAAGACCGCGCCCCCAGCCAAGTTGTGGAACAAAACGAAAACTGAGGAATAGAGCTCCCAAACCCTCAACTAGAAAAGTTGTGAGAAAAATAGAATGGACAAACTTTCTCAAAGATCGAGTTTCTCCATAACTAAAACTATCCTGAATAGTTGCACGGCTACGAAGACTAAGCTTTTGCTTGCTCTGGATATAGAAAACTCCAATAAAGGTCATGAGTCCTAGACCACCGATCTGAATCAAGAGCAAACAGATTATTTGACCCCAGATATTATATGTGTGAGCTACTGGAAGGGTTGAAAGACCTGTCACACAGACTGCAGAGACAGCAGTGAAAAGATGATCAAAATAAGTCGCTCGTGAGCTTTCAACTTGGACAAAGGGCAAGCTCAAAAGAAGAGAGCCTAGTAAAATGACCAAGGCAAAACTCAAAAAAATACGACGGGCTGGCGATAAACGAGATAAGCCTAGCTCTATTTTTTCCTTAGATAATTTGAATAACATGTTTCCATTGTACCATAAAACAAAAGAAATATCTCAAATAGGAATGGACAAAACATCGCGTACGCTTATCCTAAAAAAGAGGTTATCCAAACTCGTCCATTTCTAGAAACGTCTAAAAACTACCGACTTCCTATTTTATTCGGCAAAAAATAATCATCAATCAAGCTTTTAAAGTTCTCCTTCACTAAGATAAGAAACTGCCGAGAAAAGCGACTAAAGTTGCACAACACTTGCTAAACTCAGTTCTAACGCCTTCTCAAAAGCTTCCGATCCCCAGTCACGACTATCGTACTGGTCCAAGTCTGCTAAGGAATCAGCTGTGAACAACAATTCTCCCCAGAGAACCCCTCGCAGTTGGGCTACTGCCACAAGCGCAGAACACTCCATCTCCACAACAGCACAGCCCTCTTCCTTACGATAAGCCACCTTTTCAGCCGTTTCTCGGTAAAAACCGTCTGTCGTCCAGGTCAGGACTTCTTCATAGGGAATCCCTCTGACTTCCAAAACTTGCTCAATGGCAGCAATAGCCTCTGGCTGCATTTCCATATAACGAGAAGGTGCCACATAGTGGTAACTGGCTCCTTCATCTCGCAGAGCGCGAACAGGGACTAGAAAGGCATTTTCCTCTATATCGGCTAGCACACCACAGGTACCTGTGGAAATAATCTGCTCCACACCATAGCCAATCAACCAATCCATAAACTGGGCTGCTGGAGCTGAACCAACAGGAGCCTGAGCCAGACAAATCTCCTCGCCTTTGTAGTTCACGACATAGACTGGATAGGTCTTGGTGGCTGAAACGAATTCGCCGACACAGTCCGCCCCTACTTCCCTCGCATAGCGGTCAATCTCTTCACCTAAAAATGCATAGACACATTTCTTGGGCAAGTGCAAGTCCAGCCCCTCGTGATTGGGCATGATAACCGCCTGAGGATTATCATCAAACTCTAAAATAGGAATCACATGTTTCTGAATCATAGCCTGCCTCCTCTAATTTTGTACTATTGTATCAAAAATTGACGGAGTGTCAAGGAGGAGGCTGATGAACTGAGGAAAAGCTAATACTAGAATAAAAACCACTTTCTACAATTGATGCTCTGATTTTCATCACATCCTGTCTATCGAGCTAAGCAAATACGAGTCACAATTCCATCTGAGTCTGTGATTTCCAATTGGCTCGATGTCATCCATTTGATTGGTGCGTCAACTTCTTGTGCTCGTTGGGCAATCGTTAACAGTTCTTCTTTATGTGCGACTTCGATGACATAGTAGGCTAAACCTGGTAAGCCTTGCTTACGCGAATCCAGACCTTTTCCTCCCCATTCGTTAACTGCTAAATGATGATGGTAATCTCCAGCCGCAATCCAACTAGCGCTAGGCACACTGAATTTATCCTCTAGCCCTAACACCTTTTGATAAAACTGGCTGGACTTTCGACTATCCTTGACGGAAAGATGAATATGCCCCATTCTCGTACCTTCTGTCAAGATAAAGGGCTCTACTCTTTCCCCCAACTCATAAATGTCCTGCGCCGCAAGAGCCTCCGTCACTCCGATAATGCGTCCATCTTCTCGAATATCCCATGTG
This sequence comes from Streptococcus sp. 2154, assembly GCF_013277255.1. Lineage (NCBI taxonomy): Bacteria > Bacillati > Bacillota > Bacilli > Lactobacillales > Streptococcaceae > Streptococcus > Streptococcus sp. 2154. The sequence continues at coordinate 73,567 of NZ_VMMK01000029.1, read as the reverse complement.
GAAACCGGCTTATCTCGATAGAGTTCAATGCCATTTCCCTCCAAATCTTCCAAGTAAATAGCTTCACTGTAACCATGGTCTGCACCGCCGACAAGAGGAATCTGTAAATCTGTCAGGTGTTTCAAGACATCAGCCAAAGCCTTGCGTGTGGGCAAGAGAATGGCCAAATGGTAAAGACCACAATGTTCCCTCACTTCTCCGCTCTCTTGTGCTTGAATCAGCTGTACCAAGACTTTTCCACCAAGGCCTAGAATGGACTCTGTCTCAGTTTGAGATAAGATTTCTAAACCAATAACTTGCTGATAAAAGGCTGTTTGACTGGCCAAATCCTTTACATTTAAAACTGTCTCTGCCAAATAAATGTGACTCTTGTATTCATAGGTCATAAATGGTCCTCTTTTCTCGTTGTAATTATTACAACTATTGTATAATTTCCATCAAGAAAGTCAAGCCAGATAACTCAAAAATAACACCATTTCAGGATAATATAAAGTAAATCATTTCATAATAAAACGCATATTATCAAACTTTTCATCACCTGACAATATGCGTTATTTTAATTTTAAAGACTTTTTGACCAGCTTTTTTATTTCACAACAAGTTCATAACGTGTCTTACTGGTGAAGGTTTGACCAGCTTTAAGAATGACTTGGTCTTTGAGGTCGCTGTGAATGGCATCTGGTAAAGCTTGCGCTTCAAGGGCAATCCCATTGTGCTGTAGCATTGGCTGACCTCCTATGATGACACTTTCATCCACAAAGTTTGCTGTGTAGACCACAAAGCAAGGAGCTTCTGTCTTGAAAAGCAGGAAGCGACCTGAATTTTGGTCATAAAGGAATCCAGCATTGTCATGGCCTGCAGGAAGGGCAAATGGATGATCCAAACCTGATGCCAGCTGGATTTGCTCATCTTCTTCTGCAAAGATATCCTTCAACAAGGTACCATTGTAGACGTGTTTGACCACATCACGGTTGGCTTCTGGAGTTTTGGCAGGAACACCGTCAGGAGCGATTGAGTAAATGCCCTCTGTGTTTAGTTGGAAGACATGACGGTCAATCGTCTGCGTGAAATCACCAGACAAGTTGAAATAGCTGTGGTTGGTTGGATTGACCAGCGTATCCTGATCGGTCATTACCTTGTAGCTGATTTCATAGGCACCAGTTTCTTCCAAGTTGTAGCTAATCCAAATCTTGAGATTACCAGGAAATCCTCCTGTCCCATCTGTACGCTCTGTGTAGAGGGTCAAGCCATGGTCGCTCACTTCAACCAATTCAAACAAACTCGAATCCCAACTAGTTGAACCACTGTGGTTACAGTTGCTAGCATTGTTGACTTCAAGGTCATAGGTCTTGCCATTAAGCTCAAAGGTCGCGCCAGCAATACGACCTGCCACAGGACCTACGCTAGCTCCATGCTTGGGGCTATTACCTACATAGCTATCAAAGTCATCAAATCCCAAAATAACGTTGGCAAAATTTCCAGCCTTATCAGGTGTGACATAACGCAAGATAGTCGCACCATAAGTCATGACTTCAAGCTGGTAGCCACCGTCCGTCTCAAAACGATAGGCCAAGACATCCTTGCCCTCAACATTTCCAAACACACGCTCTGTGTATGCTTTCATTCTGTTCTCCTTTTACTATTTCTCTCAAGCAAACAAACCATAGAAAGCCTACTGACAATCTATGGTTTATCTGATAATTTACAAATCCTCTTGTCAAGAATTCATAAACACTGTCTTACTTTTGATATTCGTGGATGATAACACCTTGTACCACACGGTTTACGGTACCTGTAGGAGACGGTGTATCTGGTTTATTTTCTACCTTGAGTGAAGTCAATAGAGCAAAGAGTTGGGCATAAACGATGTAAGGGAAGACACGATAAATATCATTCAAGACACCGCCACAACCAAGGACCACTTCTTTGACATTTTCAAGACCAAAAGCTTGATCACTCAAAAGCACAACACGACGAGCAATCTGGTCACCAGCAACTTCACGAACCAAGTCTAAGTCGTACTTGCGAGTGTAGTCTGTCCTTGTACCAAAGACCAAAACAACTGTATTTTCGTTGATAAGAGATTTTGGACCGTGACGGAAGCCAACTGGGCTTTCATACATGGTCGCAACTTGACCAGCAGTTAATTCCAAAATCTTGAGCTGAGCTTCATGAGCAAGTCCAAAGAAAGGACCAGCGCCTAGATAGATGACACGGTTAAAGTCTAAATCAACGAGCTCTTTGACATCTTCTACCTTGTCTAAAACTTTACGGGCAAGACTAGATACAACTTCAAAACGTTCAGACTTAACAGCAAATTCTGTAGGATCAAAGACCAAGAGAGCTGTCAACATCATAGACGTAAAGCTAGAAGTCATGGCAAATCCAGCATCATTAGAGACAGCTGGTTGCAAGAGCAAGAGATTACGGTCATCACCGTGAGCTTGAAGAGCCAATTTACCATCTGCTGCACAAGTAATCGTCACTTGATAAAGCTCATCCACCAAGGATTTGGCCAAATCAACAGTCGCCACACTTTCAGGCGAGTTCCCACTACGAGCAAAAGACACAAGGACAGTTGCCACATCTTTTTTCAAATAGGTTGCTGGATTGGCAACGATATCTGTTGTTGCAATGGCATTGAAATTCCATTTGCGTTCGTCATAGACTTCCTTAAAATAAGGTAGCAAGGTATCTCCCACATAAGCAGAAGTCCCAGCACCTGTCAAGATAACCTTAATATAGTCATGTTTATCAGCGATTTCTTGTAGGAAGGCTGCAATTTCTTCACGTTTTGCTTGATAAAATTCAAAAGCTTCTCTCCATACATCAGGCTGTTGGTAGATTTCACGCGTAGTGATTTCTGCACCCAATTCGAGCAAGTCTTCTTTTGTATAATATAGCATTGAGTTCCTCTTTTTCTATTAAAGATGGGAATGGGAGTAAACTCCATTCCCATGTATATTCTATATAAAATGCTCTAACGATTTTCACGTTGTCACATGAATTGAATCGAGTTCCAACTAAAATCTGTAGGAAACTAGCCGCAGGCTGCTCAAAGCACTGCTTTGAGGTTGTCGGATAAGACTGACAAAGTCAGCTCAAAACACCGTTTTGAGGTTGCCGGATAAGGCTGACGAAGTCAGCTCAAAGCACTGCTTTGAGGTTGCCGGATAGGACTGACAAAGTCAGCTCAAAACACCGTTTTGAGGTTGCCGGATAAGACTGACGAAGTCAGCTCAAAACACTGCTTTGAGGTTGCCGGATAAGACTGACGAAGTCAGTAACATATACCTACGGCAAGGCGACGTTGACGTAGTTTGAAGAGATTTTCGAAGAGTATTATTCATCTTCGTCATCATCGAAGTCCGCTAACAGATCATTAACTTTCACAATGCTTTCTGCAGCACGGATCTTATAGTCCGCATCTGCGCCTGTCAGGCTCGCATTGATAAATTCAATCACCATTGGAAGATTCATCCCTGCGTAAAGTTCGATGTCACGACCTTCCATAATCAAACGACTGACCACGTTACACGGTGTTCCACCGAGAAGATCCGCAAAAACTAGGAAATCATCTAACCCTTCAATAACAGCTTCAAATTTAGCAGTAAATTCTTCTGGGCTATCTTCTGGAAGAAGAGCTACTGTGTAAATGTTGTCTTGTGGGCCCATAATCATTTCTGTGCTACCTCTAAGCTCCTCACAGAAGCGACCATGGCTCACCAAAATTAATGATTTAGTCATAAGAAATTACATTCCAAGTGCAAAGTGACCAAGGGCAGAAAGAGCTAAAGCAAGTACGATAATAATACCGATAGCTTTAGTAGAGTTCATACCTTTCTTACCAAGCAACCAGAAGATAAAGGCAGTAAAGATTGCTGGAAGCAAACGTGGGAAGATTTGGTTCAAGATGTCTTGGAAATCAATCATCTTTTCACCGATTGGCAACTTGTAAGAAATTTCAAAGTTAATCACTGTTGCTACAAGAGCACCCATCATGAAGACACCAAGTACAGATGCAGCGTCAATCAAAGCTGTCAAGGTACTTTGCATATTGTTGATAAGGTTAACCCCTTCTTTGTAAGCAAATTCCAACTGTTTCCAACGGAAGATGTCATACGCTACTGCAACTGCAATCCAAAGGAAGATCCCCCAAGGTTGGCCAGCGATAGCCATAGTTGCTGCGACTGACCCCATGATAGCAGGTACAAGTGAACCAAAGATTGTATCCCCAAGAGGAGCGAATGGTCCCATCAAACCTGTCTTGATACCGTTAACGGCGTCTTTTGAACCTACACCATCTTTTTCTTCCATGGCAAGGTCAAAACCAGCGATAATAGTATGGAAGAATGGTGAAGTATTGAAGAATTGAGTATGAACTTTCATCATTTCTTTCAATTCAGGAGTTCCATCCCCATACATTTTACGCAACTGAGGCAAGATCATGTAAAGGTAACCAGAAGCTTGCATACGTTCGTAGTTCCAACCTAATTGGAAAGTAAACAAGCTACGTTTGTTGATTTGATTAAAATCTTCTTTTGTTAGTTTGTAATTAGAATTCGTCATCTTCGATTTCCCCACTTTCTGATGGTGTAGAAGGTGCTGCTACAGCTACTTTTTGGCTATTTTTGAAGTGAAGCACTGCAAGGAAAATACCTACGATAGAGATACCAATCATAGACAATCCTTTGAAGTTGTTCACGAAACCAATTTTTTCAGCAACTTCAGCAGGAAGAGTACCTACGATACCAGCAACAGCGCCACCAAGACCTGTTACATATGAGTAAAGAACAGTCAACATAGCTGTCAAACCAAATCCCATAGCAAGGTAATGAAGGTTACGTTTAACTGGAAGGTAACGAAGCAAGATTGCAAATCCAAGACCTGGAAGCATACGTCCTGCGAGTGTCAAACCATCTGCAATCCATTGGTATTTTGTAACGAAGTCTACTACGCCTTGTACAAATTCACCACCAAAAGCAAGGGCAAAGAAGACTGGAAGGGCACGAGATAAAGCCCAAGGAATCGCACCAAGCAAGTAGTTGCGTTCAATACCTTTATAGTCAAAGCGTTCGATGGCAGCATCCACACGGTGAGCGAAGAAGGTAGTAGTCATACGACCAAGAACGTCGAAGTAAGTCAAGAGAGTTGCTACTGGTACAGCGATTGTAGTAATGGCAAGCGGTGCATCAATTCCTTGTGAAACAGAGAAGGCTGTCGCAAGAACCGCACCAGAAGTTGCGTCGATACGAGAAGCACCACCGAAGGTACCAACCCCAAGAACGAACAGTTGCAAGTTACCACCGATAAGCAAACCAGTAGTCACATCTCCCATGATTAAACCAGTAATGAAACCAGCAAATACAGGGGAACCTGCAGATGAAACGATCGTCAACTCATCACAGATTTGATAAGCTGAGTACAAAGTGAGAAGTAAAATTTGCCACCATTGTATCATAACAATGACCTCCTAAAAAATTTTTTCCTATTTTAATAAGCTCAAAAAGTCTGAAATTGGATCATTTGGAACCATTTGAGCAGTAAGTTTAACACCTTTTTCTGCCAATTTGTGGAAATCTTCCACATCCTTGTCTACTACGTTGATAGAACGTGTGATAGGGCGAGTTTCTGGTGTTTGAGACATATTCCCAACATTAAGGGTTTCAAGTGGTACACCTGCTTCTACCAAACCAAGGAAGCGGTCTGGTTTACGAGCAACGATAAAGAGACGTTGGCTATCGTATTTACCAGCAAGAATATTGGCTGCCGCTTTCTCAATTGGCAAAATACTCAATTTTACACCTGGTGGTGTCGCAAGTTTCAAACCACTCTTTTCAACATCGTTGTTGACAACTTCGTCATCTACAACCATAATACGTGAAACATTTAGTTTTCCAGCCCAAAGATTGGCTACTTGTCCGTGGATCAAACGTCCATCGATACGGCATCCTACAATTGTCATAAGTTTTCCCCCTTTATGTGTTTTAGTGTAGGTTTACGAGTTAAATGAATCTCTTCTTTATATTGGCCCTCTGTTTCAAAGATGATGATGCGGTTGGCACCTTCCTTGAGATAGCTATGAGGGATATAAAGTGAGAGGGTTGGGCCGACGTTCCAAAAACGTCCTAGATTCTGCCCATTGACAAAGGCAACTCCCTTACCAAACTCAGACAAGTCTAGGTAAGTATCTTTTGGCTCTTGGACTGTAAAGTCATAAGCGTAAAAGGCTGGTTGTCCTTGAGTCCATCCTTTTGAAAAATCAATTTTCTTAGGATTGTCTAGTGGGAGTGAATAGTGTTTCCAGTTCAGTAAGAAATGCAAATCCTTACAAACCCCTGTCCGAATTCCCTTACGTTGCGTATCTGCTAAGAACTTATGCCCATAGTTGACACGCCCCATATTTTCTATCAATATGTCAATCCTAGATAACGCTTTCTTTTCACCTTGATAAAAAATATCTTCCCCAATCTCTGTCTGATATTGGGTTTTAATCCACTGACCATCGACATACAGCTGGGCCCTATCTCGACCGTCAATGATACGAAGTCTTTCTTCTTCTGCATCCCAGTTTGTTTCTGTTCGATAGAGTAAGTAACCATAGCTTTGTCCCAGCTCCTCCATCTTTTTAGGATAGAGGCTTTCTACTGGACTTGACAAGCTATCCAAGGTTTCAAACAAGGAAACTTTTTCTACTATTGGTATAGCATCCAACTCCATACTCTCTTTGTAGAGTGGTTCTAACTGCGGATACTCTGGGAAATGTGTTGCCATCATCTTCTTGACTGCCAAGTATTTGGCAGTTGGATTTCCTTCTTCATCCAGAAGAGCATCGTAATCATAAGATGTAACTTGTGGCAGGTCCAAAGTCCCTCGAGCTGAGCAACCATTCATGAAGCCAAAGTTTGTACCACCGTGGAACATGTAAAGATTGATGGAGCCTTGTTCCAAAACCTCTCGAACTGCATCTGCCAATTCCTTAGGATCCCGTGTGATAATCGGTTCTTTCCAACGATTGAACCAGCCATCCCAGAACTCCATACACATGAGCGGCCATTTCTTGCCATGCTCATCAAAGAATTCCTGCATCTGTGAAAAGTTGTAAGGTGCCTTAGAACCAAAGTTCCCTGTTACAAAGAGGTCATCTTCGATTAAGGTTCCCGCTTTCAGAGTAGCTCTCCAAGGACCATCTGATGTAAAGAGAGGACAGGTTACGCCACGCTCTTCCATCAGCTGTCGAATGGCTCTCAGGTAAGCCTTATCTTCTCCATAAGAACCATACTCATTTTCAACCTGCATCATGAGGATATTGCCACCATTGTCCAACAGATGTGGAACCAGTCGTGGCAAGAGCTGATCATAATAGCGACCGACAGCCTCAATATAGGCAGAATCTGAAGAACGAATCCTCATGTCTTTGGTTAAGAGCCAGGCTGGTAAACCACCGAATTCCCACTCCGCACAGATGAAGGGTGACGGACGAACGATAGCGTAGAGACCCAAGTCTTGCGCTGTCTGTAGAAATCGCTCCAAATCCAGAGCTCCTTCAAAATGAAACTCACCCTCACGAGGCTCGTGTAAATTCCAAGCCACATAAGTCTCTACCGTATTAAAACCAAGAGCCTTCAAGTTATAGAGCGAATGATACCAATCCTCTGGAGGAATCCTAAAATAATGAATGGCGCCGGACAAAATCTTGAACGGTTTCCCATCTAAATAGAAATCGTCTCGTATCTCAAATCGTGTCATAAAACTACCTTTTGATTGCAAAGTTTGCGCTTTCACTCGTTGTTATAGTAATTATAAACCAATCTGTTTGAATTGTCAATAGAAATTGTCGGAATATTTACTGTAATTTTACTATTATACACACGTTCAATTAGTTTCAAACATTTTCAGACCCATTTCAAACGCTCTTTACATTCGGAATAGAGAACCTAAAATAATTTTGTATAAAATACATTTATAAAATATGAGCAATGCCTATGTAACTTAATTTTTTAATCTGTTATCTAATTTTTTATTCAAAAGACTACTATTTTTTTCGCTTTTATGGTAAAATTTTCTATGGAGAAGGAAAATAGAGGTAAAAATATGGCAATTCCCAAATATCAATACATAAAAGACGAATTAAAAAATAAAATCATCTCTGGGCAGTTTAGCAGTGGAGATAAATTTTACACTGAAGCAGAACTCATTTCAATGTACGATGTCAGCTCTATCACAGTTGTTCGCGCCTTAAACGACCTTGCCAAAGATGGCTATATTGTCCGCCAACAAGGAAAAGGAACCTTCGTTTCACGTGCACGCAAACACAAGCTTGTAGAGTTTTCAGATATTGAACTCTTCAATGCTAAAGATGATAAGGTAACTGTTCTTTCAATTGAACGCGGAAACAAGCTTGTTTACTTGGAAAAATTGGGTCTACGCGGCGATCAATTCTACTACAAGATTGAACGTATCCGCGAATCAAACGGTGTCGTTTATATCTACCATACATCCTACATCCCAGAACAATATATCAACGCAAATTATCCAAACCTTGAATACTATAGTTCTATCTATAATCGTTTCAAGTTAGACTACCACATTCACATGAATGATGAACACTTTGAAGAAATCAACGAAATAGTCTTTCCAACTCCAGAACATGCGGCTTCAGTCCTCGGAGTCGATGAACAATTCCCTACTGTCCTACAAACTAAAATCACCAAACTCGAATCAACTGGCCAAGTTTTAGAATACAGTGAAACTTACAAACGATCTGATTACTACAAGATTAAATTCATCTCATGTGACCGTGATCACTAAGAAGAAAGCCTGAGCCTAATCGCTCGGGCTTTTTCTATGCTTATTATACCACACCAAAAAGGTAGCGCTTACCTATTTTTGGAAGATTCTATAATTTGTGGAATATTTTATAGAAATAGAACCAAAAATTATACTAGATATATATACGTATTTTTTCCGACTAATCTGAAATCTTAAGCTTAAATTTTATATTTTTTTATACTTATTATAGTTTTTTGTCATCTCCTCTTGACTCTCGTTAATATAAGAAATAAAATAAAGGCGTTGATTTATATAATCGCTATCAATATAACAATACAATCAGGAGGTTTTGCAATGAAACATGAAAAACAACAGCGTTTTTCTATTCGTAAATACGCTGTAGGAGCAGCTTCTGTTCTAATTGGATTTGCCTTCCAAGCACAGACTGTTGCAGCCGATGGAGTTACTCCTACTACTACAGAAAACCAACCGACCATCCATACGGTTTCTGATTCCCCTCAATCATCCGAAAATCGGACTGAGGAAACACCTAAAGCAGAGCTTCAACCAGAAGCTCCAAAAACTGTAGAAACAGAAACTCCAGCTACTGATAAGGTAGCTAGTCTTCCAAAAACAGAAGAAAAACCACAAGAGGAAGTTAGTTCAACTCCTAGTGATAAAGCAGAGGTGGTAACTCCAACTTCTGCTGAAAAAGAAACTGCTAATAAAAAGGCAGAAGAAGCTAAAGAGATTGATTCTAAAGAGTCAAATACAGACAAGACTGACAAGGATAAACCAGCTGAAAAAGATGCTAAAAAAAATGAAGCGAAAGCAGAGGCTGACAAACCGGCAACAGAGGCAGGAAAGGAACGTGCTGCAACTGTAAGTGAAAAACTAGCGAAAAAGAAAATTGTTTCTATTGATGCTGGACGTAAATATTTCTCACCAGAACAGCTCAAGGAAATCATCGATAAAGCGAAACATTATGGCTACACTGATTTACACCTATTAGTCGGAAATGATGGACTTCGTTTCATGTTGGACGATATGAGCATCACAGCTAACGGCAAGACCTATGCCAGTGACGATGTCAAACGCGCCATTGAAAAAGGTACAAATGATTATTACAACGATCCAAACGGCAATCACTTAACAGAAAGTCAAATGACAGATCTGATTAACTATGCAAAAGATAAAGGTATCGGTCTCATTCCGACAGTAAATAGTCCTGGTCACATGGATGCGATTCTCAATGCCATGAAAGAATTGGGAATCCAAAACCCTAACTTTAGCTATTTTGGGAAGGAATCAGCCCGTACTGTCGATCTTGACAACGAACAAGCTGTCGCTTTTACAAAAGCCCTTATCGACAAGTATGCTGCTTATTTCGCGAAAAAAACTGAAATCTTCAACATCGGACTTGATGAATATGCCAATGATGCGACAGATGCTAAAGGTTGGAGTGTGCTTCAAGCTGATAAATACTATCCAAACGAAGGCTACCCTGTAAAAGGCTATGAAAAATTTATTGCCTACGCCAATGACCTCGCTCGTATTGTAAAATCGCACGGTCTCAAACCAATGGCCTTTAACGACGGTATCTACTACAATAGCGACACAAGCTTTGGTAGTTTTGACAAAGACATCATCGTTTCTATGTGGACTGGTGGTTGGGGAGGCTACGATGTCGCTTCTTCTAAACTACTAGCTGAAAAAGGTCACCAAATCCTTAATACCAATGATGCTTGGTACTACGTTCTTGGACGAAACGCTGATGACCAAGGTTGGTACAATCTCGATCAGGGGCTCAATGGTATTAAAAACACACCAATCACTTCTGTACCAAAAACAGAAGGAGCTGATGTCCCAATCATCGGTGGTATGGTAGCTGCTTGGGCCGATACCCCATCTGCACGTTATTCTCCATCTCGCCTCTTCAAACTCATGCGTCATTTTGCAAATGCCAACGCTGAATACTTCGCAGCCAACTATCAACCTGCAGAAAAAGCACTAGAAACTATTCCAAAAGACTCTAACCGTTATACTGCTGAAAGTTTTGCTGCTGTCAAAGAAGCTGAAAAAGCCATCCGTTCACTCGATAGCAACCTCAGCCGTGCTCAACAGGATACGATTGATCAAGCAATCGCAAGCCTTCAAGATGCTATTAAAAACTTGGCTTTAACTCCAGAAGCACAAAAAGAAGAGGATGCTAAACGCGAACTTGAAAAACTGAATAAGAATAAAGTCATTTCCATCGATGCAGGTCGCAAATACTTTACTCTGAACCAGCTCAAACGCATCGTAGACAAGGCCAGTGAGCTCGGATATTCTGATGTTCATCTCCTTCTAGGAAATGACGGACTTCGCTTTCTACTCGATGATATGACCATTACTGCCAACGGAAAAACCTATGCTAGTGATGACGTTAAAAAAGCTATTATCGAAGGAACTAAAGCTTACTACGACGATCCAAACGGTACTGCACTAACACAGGCAGAAGTGACAGAGCTAATTGAATACGCTAAATCTAAGGACATCGGTCTCATCCCAGCTATTAACAGTCCAGGTCACATGGATGCTATGCTGGTTGCCATGGAAAAATTAGGTATTAAAAATCCTCAAGCAAACTTTGATAAAGTTTCAAAAACAACCATGGACCTTGAAAATCAAGAAGCCCTTAACTTTACCAAAGCCCTTATCGGTAAGTATATGGATTACTTTGCTGATAAATCAAAGATATTCAACTATGGTACAGATGAATATGCCAATGATGCGACCAACGCCCAAGGTTGGTACTACCTCAAATGGTATGGACTCTATAACAAGTTTGCAGACTATTCTAACAGTCTAGCTGCTATGGCTAAGGAAAGAGGGCTACAACCAATGGCCTTCAACGATGGCTTCTATTACGAAGACAAGGATGATGCTGAATTCGATAAAGATGTCTTGATTTCTTACTGGTCTAAAGGCTGGTGGGGCTACAACCTTGCGTCACCTCAGTATCTGGCAAACAAAGGTTATAAGTTCTTGAATACCAACGGTGACTGGTACTATGTTTTAGGAAATCACAAACAAGATGAAGCTTATCCTCTTTCAAAGGCAATTGAAAATTCTGGAAAAACACCATTCAATCAACTAGCTTCTACCAAATATCCTGAAGTAGATCTTCCAACAGTCGGAAGTATGCTTTCAATCTGGGCAGATAGACCAAGCGCTGAATACAAGGAAGAGGAAATCTTTGAACTCATGACTGCCTTTGCAGACCACAACAAAGACTACTTCCGTGCTAATTATAATGCTCTCCGCGAAGAATTAGCTAAAATTCCTACAAACTTAGAAGGATATAGTAAAGAAAGTCTTGAGGCCCTTGACGCAGCTAAAACAGCTCTAAATTACAACCTCAACCGTAATAAACAAGCTGAGCTTGACACACTTGTAGCCAACCTAAAAGCCGCTCTTCAAGGCCTCAAACCAGCTGCAACTCATTCAGGAAGCCTAGATGAAAATGAAGTGGCTGCCAATGTTGAAACCAGACCAGAACTCATCACAAGAACTGAAGAAATTCCATTTGAAGTTATCAAGAAAGAAAATCCTAACCTCCCAGCTGGTCAGGAAAATATTATCACAGCAGGAGTCAAAGGTGAACGAACTCATTACATCTCTGTACTCACTGAAAATGGAAAAACAACAGAAACAGTCCTTGATAGCCAGGTAACCAAAGAAGTTATAAACCAAGTGGTTGAAGTTGGCGCTCCTGTAACTCACAAGGGTGATGAAAGTGGTCTTGCACCAACTACTGAGGTAAAACCTAGACTGGATATCCAAAAAGAAGAAATTCCATTTACCACAGTGACTCGTGAAAATCCACTCTTACTCAAAGGAAAAACACAAGTCATTACTAAGGGCGTCAATGGACATCGTAGCAACTTCTACTCTGTGAGCACTTCTGCCGATGGTAAGGAAGTGAAAACACTTGTAAATAGTGTCGTAGCACAGGAAGCCGTTACTCAAATAGTCGAAGTCGGAACTATGGTAACACATGTAGGCGATGAAAACGGACAAGCCGCTATTGCTGAAGAAAAACCAAAACTAGAAATCCCAAGCCAACCAGCTCCATCAACTGCTCCTGCTGAGGAAAGCAAAGCTCTTCCTCAAGATCCAGCTCCTGTGGTAACAGAGAAAAAACTTCCTGAAACAGGAACTCACGATTCTGCAGGACTAGTAGTCGCAGGACTCATGTCCACACTAGCAGCCTATGGACTCACTAAAAGAAAAGAAGACTAAGTCTTTTCGATAAAAAATAAACAGCGAGATTGAAGCTCGCTGTTTATTTTTTAATTAATCACCTAGTCCAAGACGTTCAAAGATATCATCCACTCGTTTGGTGTAATAAACTGGGTTGAAGATTTCATCGATTTCTTCTTGAGTGAGACGTGATGTTACTTCTGAATCTGCCTCAAGAAGTGGTTTAAAGTCTACTTGGTTGTCCCAAGAGTAGGCTGTTTTTGGTTGCACCAAGTCATAGGCTTGCTCACGGGTCATGCCTTTTTCAATCAATGTCAACATAGCCCGTTGGCTAAAGATAAGACCAAAAGTCGAGTTCATGTTTCGGATCATATTTTCTGGGAAGACTGTCAAGTTCTTGACGATATTTCCAAAACGGTTGAGCATGTAGTCAATCAAAATGGTCGTATCTGGTGTGATGATACGCTCAGCTGATGAGTGAGAAATATCGCGTTCGTGCCAGAGAGCGACGTTTTCATAAGCCGTAATCATGTGACCACGAATGACACGCGCCAGACCAGCCATATTTTCAGAACCGATTGGGTTGCGTTTGTGAGGCATTGCTGAAGACCCTTTTTGCCCTTTAGCAAAGAACTCTTCTACTTCGCGTTGCTCAGATTTTTGTAGACCACGAATCTCAGTCGCCATACGTTCGATTGAAGTCGCAATGCTGGCAAGAACCGCAAAGTACTCAGCGTGAAGGTCACGAGGAAGGACTTGTGTAGAGATTTCTTGGGCACGGATGCCAAGTTTATCGCAGACATACTCCTCTACAAATGGTGGGATATTGGCAAAGTTCCCAACCGCACCAGAAATCTTACCAGCTTCTACACCAGCAGCTGCATGCTCGAAACGCTCGATATTGCGTTTCATTTCGCTGTACCAAGTTGCCAATTTAAGACCAAAGGTTGTCGGCTCAGCGTGCACACCATGAGTACGCCCCATCATGATGGTGAACTTGTGCTCCTTGGCCTTGTCAGCGATGATATTAGTGAAGTTTTCAAGGTCACGACGGATGATGTCGTTGGCCTGCTTGTAGAGGTAACCATAAGCAGTATCCACCACGTCGGTAGAAGTTAACCCATAGTGAACCCACTTGCGCTCTTCACCAAGAGTCTCAGAAACCGCACGCGTGAAAGCCACCACATCGTGGCGCGTCTCCTGCTCAATTTCCAAAATACGGTCGATGTCAAAGTCCGCCTTCTTGCGAATCAAAGCCACATCTTCCTTAGGGATTTCCCCCAACTCAGCCCATGCCTCGTCAGAGAGGATTTCCACCTCAAGCCAAGCACGGTATTTATTTTCTTCACTCCAAATATTCGCCATCTCAGGGCGAGAGTAACGGTTGATCATGTGTTAATTTTTCCTTTCTTCTTAAGCTGTTGGGAATAAGCTATCTAGGTAAACCAAGATTTCTACTCAAACTCCTCTTTTTCAATAAACACAGACGGGTAATGATCTAGTGTATTCAAATCCGTATCCAGCGGTACATCATAGATAGCTAAATAATTTTCGGGGTATTGTGCAGCTAGTTCTTCATATTTAGCTTGTACCTTATCTTGGTCAGCACTGGCATACAACACTTCAACAACTGCTCCAGTCTTATCCTTTTCAATAAATGTATTAACGATAATTTGTATCATAGACTTGTCCTAAAAATCAATCCCTTCCCCAAGCTCATCCACACTATCCGGTACATCACTAAACAAGGTCACATGTCCCATCTTGCGGTTGTGCTTCGCTTCTATTTTACCATACATGTGGAGGTGGGCGCTTGAATTTTCTGTCACATATTGCTCAGCAGCCTCGACATGCTGACCGAGGACATTAAGCATAACGGCTGGCGCATGGAGTTTGATGACTGGTAATGGTGCTCCGAGAACACCGAGAATATGGGTGTCAAACTGAGAGAAATCACAGGCTTCAATAGAATAGTGCCCAGAGTTATGTGGTCGTGGGGCGATTTCATTGACAATAACGTCATCATCAGTCGCAAACATTTCCACACAGAGAGTTCCAGACAAGTTGAGTTGTTCTGCGATTCGCACTGCCATAGCTTTAGCCTTGTCTACTAGACTTTCAGAAATGCGGGCTGGTACGATGGTCTTAGACAGGATATTGTTGCGGTGGATATTTTCCTGAACTGGGAAAAACGTCACCTCCTTGCCATTTCCTGACACGATGACAGAAATCTCAAGGTCAAAGTTGATAAATTCTTCCAAGACGCAGTCTGCTGAGTCTGCTAGCGCATAGGCTGCTTCCAAGTCTGCTTCTGAACGAATAACCTTTTGTCCATGACCATCGTAGCCACCAGTCGCAGTCTTGAGGACATAGTTTTTCGACAAGTCGATATCTGCCAAGTCTAGGCTAGAAGTCACGACCTTGTAGGGTGCCACAGTGACTTGAGCCTTGTTTGACAAAAAGTCCTTTTCAAAAATACGATTTTGCGAAATGCGGAGCAGATCTGTTCCTTGAGGGAGTTGTCCATCCTTGATAACGGCATCCAAACCGTCAGCGTCGACATTTTCAAACTCGTAAGTGAGGACATCGCAACGGTCTGCCAACTGACGGAGGGCGTCCACATCGTTATAAGGTGCCACAATGATTTCCGCCACGCGAGAGGCCGGGCAATCCGCCGCAGGATCCAGCGCGATAACCTTGTGCCCCATGTAGATAGCAGAAATGGCCATCATCTGACCCAGTTGACCGCCACCGATAATTCCGATTGTTTTAGATGAGCTCATTGGTAGACTCCTCTGCGATTTTTCCTTGTTCTTCTGCAAAATCTGCCAAAGCCGTCGCGATAGCTTGATCCTCTACTGAAAGAAGACGGAGGGCGAAGAGAGCCGCATTTGTCGCACCAGCTTCACCGATAGCCATTGTCGCAACAGGCACCCCACCCGGCATCTGAACGATAGAATAGAGTGAATCCACGCCACTAAGGGCACGAGATTTGACTGGCACGCCAATGACTGGAAGGGTTGTTTTGGCAGCTACCATTCCTGGCAAGTGGGCTGCGCCACCTGCACCTGCGATAATGACCTTGATGCCACGGCTACGAGCTTCTTCGGCATGTCTGAACATGAGGTCTGGTGTGCGGTGGGCAGAGACAACCTTCTTCTCGTAGGCTACACCGAAGCGGTCTAGGACTTCTGCTGTTTTTTGCATGGTTGCCCAGTCGGATTTTGAGCCCATGATGATGGAAATAATTGGTTTAGTCATAATTTTTCCTTTTTTCTTCTTTTTTGATAATGGTCTTAGGTGGTGGGGACGGAAGCAAACCTTCGGTTTCATTCCTAAACTTTGAGCCTAAGGTCTCAAAGTTTCCCCCTGACCAGAACATTCACTGTTCTGGTCTTTTCACCACGACGACCATTATCGTGTTTGGCGACTACGGCGCGTTATTCTTATATCTTTACTTAATTGCCTTGCTTCCGATATCTGTTCGGTAGAAGAGTCCTTCTATTTTTTGTTGGGATAGTTCTTGGTAGATGCTGGCTTGGGCTTCTTTGACGGTGGCTGCTGTGGTAACGAGCATATAAACTCGTCCGCCGTTTGAGATCAGTGCTCTGCTATTTTCCGCAAACTTAGCCCCTGCATAGTAGGTGATGACATCGCCTTCTGTCTTGGCTGGCAACTCAACGCCCCTTTCATAGTCTAGCGGGTAGCCCTTGGATGCGACAACCACACCCAGAGTCACACCCTTATCCGTCCAGGTGATGTTTGGCTCCTTGCTATCCAGAATATCTGTAATATTTTGTGCAAAGTCAGATGTCAAACGAGGCAAGATAATCTGTGTTTCAGGATCTCCAAAGCGAGCATTGAACTCGATGACTTTAGGACCTTCTGCTGTCAGGATAAGCCCTGCATAGAGGATGCCAAGATACGGACGGCCTTCTTTGATCATCCCTTCAAGGATTGGCTTGACAATAGTCTCAACCGCTGTATCAACTACACTCTGTGGTAAGTGTGGAACTGGCGCATAGGCACCCATCCCACCAGTGTTAGGCCCCTTATCGCCATCATAGGCACGTTTGTGGTCTTGCGCTGTTGGCATGATGTAGAACTTGTCCCCATTGACAAAGGCAAAGAGTGAAAATTCCTCTCCTTCAAGGAATTCCTCAATAACCACACGCGCACCTGAGTCACCAAATTTATTGTCCAAAAGCATCTCGTGAGCTGCTTCGACCGCTTGCTCAACCCTCTCCGCAACGACGACACCCTTCCCAAGCGCCAGGCCATCCGCCTTGACTACGATAGGCGCACCCTGCTTTTCGATATAGGCCTTGGCTTCCTCGAAATCTGAGAATGTGCCATAGGTTGCTGTCGGAACGCCGTATTTGACCATGATTTCCTTAGCAAAATCCTTGGACCACTCCAACTCTGCCGCCAATCTTGTCGGACCAAAGGCTTTGAGACCAGCTTGGTTAAAATCATCCACGATACCAGCTGCAAGGGCGTCATCTGGCCCTATAAAGGTCCAAGCAATATCGTTGGCTTTTGCAAACTCAATCAATTTAGAATGTTCGGAAATAGAGATATTTACCAATTTCAGACCATCCAGAGTCATACCGTCATTCCCAGGAGCTACAAAGACTCTTTCAACCCCTTTTGATTCAAGTAACTTTTTAGCAATCGCATGCTCACGACCACCCGAACCGACAACAAGCAGTTTCATTTCTCAACCTCTTTTGCGAATTATTTACCAACATTATATCAAAAAAGTTCGTTTTAATCTTGTTTCAGTTAGCATTTTAAGCCAAAAAAGGAAAGAAACTGTTTTCTTCCCTTTAACGTTCTTAATGTCTAAAATGTCTCACACCTGTAAAGACCATTGTCAAGCCATATTTGTCAGCAGCTTCGATAGACTCTTGGTCACGGACGGATCCACCCGGCTGGATGATAGCCCTGATCCCTGCTTTGGCGATTTCTTCCACATTATCCGCAAATGGGAAGAAGGCATCCGAAGCAAGAACAGCGCCGTCAAGACGGTCTTTAGCTTGATCAATAGCGATGCGAACAGAAGCCACACGGTTAGTTTGACCCGGACCGACACCAAGTGTCATGTGGTCATTGGTTACGATGATACCGTTTGATTTGACGTACTTGATAGCTTTCCAAGCAAACTCAAGAGCAGTCGCTTCTGTCTCAGTTGGCTGGCGTTTGGTCACCACTTGCCAGTCAGCTGGGCTTTCTTTGACCACGTCTTGGTTTTGTACCAGAAGTCCACCGACAACACCTGTGTATTCTGCTTCCACTTCGCTAGCCTCTTGAGCATCAAATGGCAAGGCAAGGATACGCAAGTTTTTCTTTTTATTAGTCAAAATAGCTAGCGCTTCATCCGTATAACTTGGTGCGATGATGATTTCAAGGAAAACACCATGCATCTTCTCAGCTGTCGCAACATCCAACTCACGGTTGAGAACGACGATTCCACCGAAAATTGAGACTGGGTCAGACTCATAAGCATAGTCCCAAGCAGTCTCGATGTCGTCAGCTTGACCAATTCCACATGGATTCATATGTTTGAGAGCCACAACGGTTGGACGATCTTTGAAGTCACGGATGATACGAATGGCAGCATCCGCATCACGGATATTGTTAAAAGACAATTCCTTACCGTTGAGCTGTTTAGCGGATGCAATCGAGTAATCTGTCGGCAAAGCTTTTTGATAGAAATCGGCATCTTGTTGAGGATTTTCACCGTAACGCATTGGTTGCTTGAGGTCATAAGTCAAAGTGAGTTTTTCAGGCTTGCTTTCACCCACTTGAGCTGTGAAGTATTCTGCAATCAAGGCGTCATAAGCCGCTGTGTGACGAAATACTTTGGCTGCTAAACGTTGGCGAGTTTCATAAGAGGTTTCGCCGTTTGCTGCCAATTCGTCCAAAACCACAGCGTAGTCAGCAGGATCTACCACAACTGTAACACTGGCATGATTTTTCGCTGCTGAACGAAGCATAGACGGCCCACCAATATCGATATTTTCAACTGCATCAGCATAAGTCACATCTGGTTTAAGGATAGTTTCCTTAAATGGGTAAAGGTTGACCACCACAAGGTCAATGAGCTCAATCTTGTTGTCCTTAGCCGCTTCCAAGTGGCTATCCAAGTCACGACGAGCGAGAAGCCCTCCGTGGATATTTGGGTGGAGGGTCTTCACACGACCGTCCATCATTTCTGGGAAACCAGTCACATCATCGATAGCAATGGTATCCACCCCAGCATTATCAAGGGCAACCTTAGTTCCACCTGTTGAGATAATCTCCCAACCAAGTTTTTTGAGTTCTTGGGCAAATTCAACAATGCCCGCTTTGTCTGAGACGCTGATTAAGACGCGTTTAGTCATTATATTCTCCTTTTCCAAAACCATATATTTAACTTCGTATAAAATATCTATTAGATACACTTCTTTTGAAGCTTTACCCCATATGGGGTATTTAATAATATTTTTTATTCCACTATCTATGAAATTAATCAACCATACTATTATAGCTACGATTAAAATTAAACCCAAAAATGTTTCAACAGAAATAGCTGTCTCATCTGCAACAAATAATTTATTTAAAGCCAAAGTGATAAAAGCCGTTACCAAAATTATACCAACTATGCCTACCGACTTTACTAAACTTTCATACTTCTTAATTTTATTATCCTGTTTATCTGTCAAATCAGCTATTAACAACTTCACAGCATAACTAGCTTTTTCTCCATACATAAGAATCAATTCATACTTTATTTCTCTACATAGCTCTTCAAATTTATTAGGTTTTCCATCTGAAATTTTATCAAATTTTCGACTGAGATAAATAAAGCCCCCCAAAGAAAGTACAGTAAAAATAAGAGAAACTATTTTAACACACAAATCACCAAAATTCCAGAACCAAAGTACATAACTTGTCAACATTAGAATAATAAATACAATTAAGCTAACTAGAAATAAATTTCTAATTTTTATTACTTTAGGGTAAAATTGTTTTTCATACTCATTAAAAAAATATTCAAATTCTTTAACTTTATCTAGTAAAGTCTTAATAACTTTATTATTCAAAATTTACTTTCTCCTTAATTTCAAACTATCCAACACTTCCGGATACAACTTGTACTCTGCCTCATGGATGCGAGCTTCAAAGCTTTCTATGGTATCATCAGCCAGCCGTGGCACACGCACTTGTTTGATAATCTTCCCTGTATCTACACCTGAGTCCACCCAGTGAATGGTCACGCCACTCTCAGCAACACCAGCATTCCAAGCGTCCTCAATCCCATGAGCTCCTGGAAATTCTGGCAGGTAGGCTGGATGAATGTTGATGATTCGGCCTTCATAGGCTGCCAATAAGGTTGGCCCAACAATTTTCATGTAGCCTGCTAGACAAACCAAGTCAATCTGGTGCTCTTCCAAGAGTTCGACAAGGGCCGCTTCGTAGTCTGCCTTGTTCTCAAACTCCTTGAGTTCAAAAGCGTAGGATAGGACACCAAGCTTGTCTGCACGTTCGAGCACATAGGCGTCACGATGGTCTGAAAAGACAAACTCTACTGGAAATTGTTCCGCTATCACCTGAAAATTTGAGCCATTACCAGAGGCAAAAACTGCTATTTTTTTCATTTGATGATGACACTTTCGTTTTCTTTCTTGACGATACGACCAATTTCATAGACTGGTTCATTCAACAATTCCTTGATACGAGTTACATTTTCAGGGCTAACTGCCAGTATGAGCCCTACCCCCATATTGAAGATTTCAAACATTTCTTCATGTTTGATTTCACCGTATTTTTCAAGGGCTTTGAAAATTGGAAGCACTGGAACCTTGTCTTCCTCAATCTCAGCTGCTAAATCAGCTGCAAACATACGAGGGACATTCTCAATAAAGCCACCACCTGTGATATGGGCAATGCCGTTGACCAACTCTTCCTTGATGAGTGGCAAAACAGACTTGACATAGATACGAGTCGGCTCAAGCAAAACTTCCTTGAGTTGCTTGCCTTCCAATTCTGGCAGGACTTCCTCACCTGTGTAGTCTGCAAAGACACGACGGACGAGAGAGTAACCATTTGAGTGAATCCCACTTGAAGCGAGTCCGAGAAGAACATCACCTTTTGCCACCTTTGAACCGTCAATGATTTGAGATTTTTCAGCCACACCAACCGCAAATCCAGCCAAGTCGTAGTCATCTTCGCCGTACATGCCCGGCATTTCAGCCGTTTCCCCACCGATGAGGGCAGCACCAGCCTGCACACAACCTTCTGCCACACCAGCAACGACTTGCTCTAGCTTAGCTGGTTCATTCTTACCTGTCGCCACATAGTCGAGAAAATAGAGGGGTTCCGCACCTGCAGCGATGATATCGTTGACACACATGGCCACACAGTCCTGACCGATAGTATCGTGCTTGTCGTACTTGATAGCCAGCATGAGCTTGGTTCCGACACCATCCGTCCCTGAGATCAATACGGGCTCTTTGACACCTGTTTTTGAAAGATCAAACATGCCACCAAAGCCACCAAGAGCTCCAATGACACCTGCACGCTCCGTACGAGCCACGTGCTTTTTAATCCGTTCAACAACTTCATAACCCGCTTCAACATCCACACCAGATTGAGCGTACGCATTTTTATTTGCCATTTCTTTATTCCTTTTCTTTTATGGAGAATCTCAGTAACTCACTTGTAAAAACTGGTCTTTTCTTCCAAACTTCTACGATAGTCTTCTTCGTAGTCATAGAGAGGTGTTGGGTAGTCACCGTCAAAGTAAGCGACACAGAGACCACCATTTGGCGCATCCGTTTCAATCCCAATCGAATCAATCAACCCCTCAACAGAGAGGTAAGTCAGGCTGTCAGCTCCAATGATTTTGCGAGTTTCTTCAATCGTATGATTAGCCGCAATCAGCTCCTGACGGGTCTGGATATCAATCCCGTAGAAGCATGGATAAGCTAGCGCTGGACTGCCAATAGCAACGTGAACTTCAGTCGCACCTGCTTCTTTCAAAAGCTGAACGATACGACGAGAAGTTGTTCCACGTACAATAGAGTCATCAATCATAACCACACGCTTGCCTTTGACAACACCAGAAACTGCAGACAATTTCATCCGCACCCCTTGCTCCCGCAATTCTTGAGTCGGTTGGATAAAGGTACGTTGGGTGTATTGGTTCTTGATGAGGCCCATTTCATTTGGCAAACCAGATTCTTCCGCAAATCCCATGGCTGCGCTGAGGGAAGAATTGGGCACACCGACCACTATATCCGCCTCATGCTTGAATTCACGCGCCAATTGAGCACCCATACGTTTACGTGCCGTATGAACATTGACACCATGAATGTTAGAATCAGGGCGGGCAAAATAGATATACTCCATAGAACAGATTGCTAACTGAGTATCATCCGTATAGCTATCATACTGGATGCCCTTGTCATCAATGATCACAATCTCACCTGGCTTCAAATCACGAATCCATTCAGCACCAATAACCTCAAAAGCACAGGTTTCAGAGGAAACCACCACCGCTCCGTTGGCCATTTTCCCGATAGAAAGCGGACGGAAACCATTGGGATCAAGAGCCGCAATCAACTTATCTTCAAATAGCAAGATATAGGCAAAACCACCTTTAACTAGGCTGAGCGCCTCCTTGATTTTGCCCATCAGACTAGGATTGTGACTGCGACGAATGAGGTGAGCCAAGATTTCAGAGTCCGAAGTCGCGCTGAAAATTGCTCCTCTTTGTTCCAGTTCTTTCTTGAGAGAGGCTGCATTGGTCAGATTTCCATTATGAGCCAAACCAAACTGCATATCGTGAAAACGGAAGAGGAAGGGTTGGATGTTATCAACAGAAGCTTCGCCAGCAGTCGCATAACGCACATGCCCAATCGCACCAGCTCCTGTCAATTTATCCAAATTGGCTGGATTTCTGAAAACTTCTGATAAAAGCCCCATGTCACGATGGCGCTTCAGTTGTCCTTGATCATTGGAGAGGATTCCTGCCCCCTCCTGACCACGGTGTTGAAGACTGTGGAGTCCAAAATAGGTCAACTTAGCAGCATCTGGATGTCCCCAAATACCGAAAACACCACATTCTTCATTAAGAGATTTTACTTCGTATGTCATTTTTTATACCTAATTTTCATTTGTAATCATCAAGAGCTAGATTTACATGACTTTTACATTACTGATACTATCTATTAGAAAATCTGTAAGTCTTATTTTCCAGTGAAATGTTTAACCGCTGATGCGAACAGGTGTTGGTCTTTATTGCCTGGGATATTTTGGAAAAGACCATCCTCATAACGTTCTGAGTGGCCCATCTTACCGATGATTTGACCATTCTTGCTGGTAATTCCTTCGATGGCATGGACAGAACCATTCGGATTGTACTTAGAATCCATACTTGGTTTACCGTTAAAGTCAACGTATTGGCTGAAAATTTGACCATTGTCACGGAGCTCTGCAAATTCCTCAGCCGTCACGACAAACTTCCCTTCACCATGCGATACTGGGATAGCATGAATATTACCCACTTGCACTCCAGCCAACCATGGCGAGTTGGTATTGGCAATCCGAGTTTCCACCATCTTGGCCACGTGCTGGTTGGCATCATTGTAGAAGAGGGTTGGGCTCGTACTGCTGGCATCCTCGAAGTTCCCGTATGGAAGAAGACCTGATTTGACGAGGGCCTGGAATCCATTACAGATACCGATAATCAAGCCACCACGGGCGATAAAGCTATCAATAGCCGCACGCACTTTTTCATTAAGCAGGATATTGACGATAAACTTAGCTGAACCATCTGGTTCATCCGCAGCCGAGAATCCACCGGCAAAGAAGAGAATATTAGTCTTGTCGATATTGTCAACCATAGTTTCAACTGACTTGACAATAGCTTCTTCATTCAAGGTCACGAATGGCACCAAATTGACCTCTGCACCTTCTTTTTCGAAGGCCTTAGCTGAATCATATTCTGAGTTGGTTCCTGGAAAGACTGGGATGTAAACCACAGGTTTTTCAACCTTTTCTTTGGCTTTAATCACAACATCTGATACCACAGCTGGTACTTCTTCTAGTTCTTTCGCTTGGGTAAATTCTGTTGGGTAAACTTCTTCCAATGTCCCTTGAAATGCACTGTCAAGCTTGTGTCCATCTAGCTTCACACCGTTGACAGTCAGTGTAAAGTCTGCTTTCGTTTGTCCAATCTTCTCTACTCCAGCAATTTCTTCAGGAGATGTGAAGACAAATCCGCCCAATTGTGCTGTCAAAGAACTTTCAAGTTCAGGCAAGATTACCTCTGCACCGATATGATTTCCAAAAGTAGCAAGAGCCAAACTTTCAACTACACCACCGTATTTGACAGCTGATGCAGATGTCACTTTATGGTCAGCTTGGATGGCTTCAAACTGAGTAAAATTTTTCTTAATCAAGTCAAAATCAATCTCTGCAGAGAGGGCTTGACCTGGGATGTAGTAGATATTTTCCCCAACAGCTTTAAATTCTGGAGAGAGCACCTTACGGCTATCTGCCGTCGTCACCCCAAAGGCAACCAAGGTTGGCGGAACGGTCAATTCTTCAAAGGTACCAGACATGGAGTCCTTACCACCGATAGATGGCAAGCCAAGCTGAATTTGTGCTTCAATAGAACCTAGAAGAGCAGCTACTGGCTGACCGAAACGCTCTGCTTGTTTATCCATACGCTCGAAATACTCTTGGTAAGAGAAACGAGCCTTGGACCAGTTGGCACCAGCAGCCACCAAACGAGCAGTTGCTTCGATAACCGCATAAGCAGCACCGTGGTATGGAGACCATTCAGCTACATATGGGTTGAAACCTTGAGCAATGACCGACGCAGTATGAGTCACACCGTGTTGAACTGGCAATTTCTGCACAGATGCCTCAGTTGGTGTGAGTTGGTAACGACCACCAAGTGGGTGATTAACCGTTGAGCGTCCAACAGAGCAGTCAAAGATAGTCTGTAATCCTTTTTGACTTGCATGGTTGAGGTCAGATAGAACCGTAAGGGTATCTGATTCCAGTGTTTCAGCAGATGTTTGACGCTCTTCTGGGAGTTTGACATCCTTGTCCACAACTTTGGCATCGACAACCACGCGCACACCATTGGTGTCAAGGAAACGGCGTTCCAAGTCAACGATTGTCTCACCATTCCAGTGCATGACAAGATTTGGTTTTTCAGTTACTGTCGCCACCACAACAGCATCAATATTTTCTTTGTTACATTCGGCAACGAAGGTATCCACATCTTCAGGACGAACCACGACCGCCATCCGTTCTTGTGATTCAGAGATGGCAATTTCTGTACCATTCAAGCCCTGGTATTTAAGAGGCACCTTGTTGAGGTCGATTTCAAGACCGTCTGCCAATTCACCGATAGCCACACAGACACCGCCTGCCCCAAAGTCATTGGACTTCTTGATCAGACGAGTGACATTGCCATTACGGAAGAGGCGCTGAATCTTGCGTTCTTCGATGGCATTTCCTTTTTGAACCTCAGCACCAGCAGTCTCTACAGACTCAACTGTTTGAACCTTAGAAGAGCCCGTCGCACCACCGACACCATCACGACCTGTTTTACCTCCGAGAAGGATGATCACATCACCTGCTTCAGGTTTTTCACGGACAACATTGCCCTTGGGAGCCGCACCAACAACGGCACCAAGTTCCATACGTTTAGCTACAAAGCCTGGGTGGAAGTATTCACGAACGTAGGTTGTGGCAAGCCCAATCTGGTTACCATATGAAGAATAACCATGAATTGCTGTTTTAGAAATGACTTGTTGTGGCAATTTCCCAGCACGAGTTTCCGAAATCGGTGCTGTAATATCACCAGCACCTGAAATACGCATGGCTTGGTAAACATAGGAACGGCCTGACAACGGATCACGAATAGCTCCACCGATACAGGTAGCCGCTCCACCAAATGGCTCAATTTCTGTTGGATGGTTGTGGGTTTCGTTTTTAAACATGAGGAGCCAAGGTTCCTTGACACCATCAACGTCCACTTCAATTTCAACTGAGCAGGCATTGATTTCGTCAGAGACTTCCATATCATCCAATCGTCCATTAGCACGCTCATAACGACCGAAAATAGTCGCCATATCCATCAAGGTTTGTGGTTTTTCAGACCGACCTAATTCCTCGCGCATGGCAATATACTTGTCATAGGTTGACTGCAATTGCTTTTGAAATTTAGAAGCTGAAAAGTCGATGTGTTTCAACTCAGTCTCAAAAGTCGTGTGACGGCAGTGGTCAGACCAGTAAGTGTCCAAAACCTTGAGTTCCGTCTCAGTTGGCACGCGCCCCATTGACTTGAAATAGTCTTGGATAAAGAGCAAATCATCCACTTCCATGGCCATCCCTTGCTCAGCCTTGTAGCGAGCAAAGTCTTCTGCTGTATAGCTTTCAAAGAAAGTCAATTTCGGAATGGTCTTGTCTGACTCTGAAAATTCCTGCTTGACAATCCCTGTTGTGATGTTCTTGAAACGAGAATCAACTGGGTTGAGCAGATAGTTCTTGACCGCTTCCAACTCAGTCGCATCAATATCTTTATTCACCAAGTAAAGTTGGGCTGTATTAACCGTTACATCACTCGAACTTCCTAGTAAAAGCAAGGCTTCCTGTGAAGATGCTGCACGCTGGTCAAACTGCCCTGGTAGGCTTTCAATCGCAAAGAAAGCATAGTTGGCAAGATCCGCCTGCACAGCCGCTTCGTCCAAAACATGGTCTGTCACCTGCTCAGAGAAAATGTGTTTCTCTGCAGGTGCAAACAGGTCCTCTGACAAATCAAATACATCATACACTTGCACAATACGAATACTTTTCAAGCTTGAAAGTCCCAAGCTATGCTGGAGTTCTCTAACCAAACTCTCTGACTTGACCTGAAAATCAGCCTTTTTTTCAACAAAAATACGTTTATCCATCAATTCTTATTCCTTTATTTCAGCTCTTGCAATGTTCCCAAACAGCCTTGAGGCTGTTATTTCAATTCCTGCAACTTTTCCCAGACAATCTCGTAAACGTCTGTTAGTTCTCCCAATCCCCTACGGAGTGAAAAGGTCTGGGGAACCTTTTCAAACTGAGTCCTTTTAGTTGAGAGACGAAGGTTTTCCGTTGCAAACAGATTATTTCAAACCTTGCAACTTCTCCCAGACAACTTCGTAAACGTCTGTTAGTTCTCCCAATCCTCTACGGAAAACATCCTTATCCATGTGGTTGCCATCCGCATCCCACAAGCGGCAGTTATCTGGTGAAAATTCATCAGCTAAGATAATCTTACCATCCTTATCAAAACCGAACTCTAGCTTAAAGTCAATCAACTTAAGGCCAATCTCAGCAAACCAGGCTTTCAAAAGTTCATTGATACGACGGGTTTCTTCCTTCAAGTAGGCAATCTGTTGGTCATCCGCAATCTGTAGGAATTTCACATGCTCGTCATTGATAAATGGATCATCCAAATCATCATTTTTGTAGTAAAATTCAACAATCGGAGTCTCAAAGGCGATTCCCTCATCCACACCAAAACGTTTTGAAAAGGAACCAGCAGTATAGTTGCGAAGCACGACTTCCAAAGGAATAATCTCAACCTTTTTATTGAGTTGTTCCGTATCTGAAAGTTTCTCCACAAAGTGAGTCGCCACACCAGCCGCATTTAATTTCTCAAAAATAAAAGATGAAATCTGATTATTCAACACTCCCTTACCTGCAATCTGCTCCTTCTTGACACCATCGAAAGCAGTCGCCTGATCCTTGTAAGTTGAAATAATAAGATTTTCATCCTCAGTTGTATAGATATCTTTAGCTTTTCCCGAATAGATCAATTGTTTTGACATTTTAAAGTTCGCCTTTCGTATTACTTGAGCACATTCTACCATAAAAAACCTAAAATTACAAGATTTTAACCGAATAAATAAGGTAGTATCTCAAAAATCATAAAGAAAAAAACTGCAAGAAGAATCTTTCTCACAGTTTTAAAATTATTTAACTCTAAAAACACGAACATTACTCTTTGTTCAAAAATTGATCCAAATAATAACGTAGGTAACTTTTCTTACCTGTAATCATCTGTAGACGACCTTCCACCCCGTAACGAAGTTTTTCAGCCTGCTCGGAAGTCAGATTAGTCTCCGCCTCGATTTTAAAGAAATTCCCTTTTTCAGTCTTAGTAGCTGTCGCATCAATACTTGTAATAGTAGAATCTAGGAAAATTTGATTCTTGGCATCATGAGTCGTCGTATAGCGAACCGAATCACCGACCTTGATCCTTCCTACATCCTTTGAACTAAGATAAGCTGTTAGTTTGGCTTTTCCTTCTCTTTCCAAAGATGGATAGAGTTGGGCTAGTAGAGCCCCCTCTGCAACCATGCTAGAATCACTAGTCTCAGGATTAAGGTGAAGCACCCCATCCTCACTCGCCGTAATTTTCCCCTTGTCTAGAAGACTTCCCTGAACCTTCTTGCCTGACTCTGCTTCCAAGATTTTCTGGTCTAGAAGGGTCAATTCCTGACCAACCTTTGCCAAGTGTTGGGATTTGAGAGATTCCAATTGACTGCTTAAACCTGACGCATAGGCTTGCTGGGTACCTGAACCTGCATACTGGACACGGTAAGTAGCAAGACTAGATTCTAACTGAGAAAGCTGCGCTTCAACCTGCGCAACAGCCTGAGCCTTAGCTTGCGGATTTTCCTCGCCCTGAGACTTGTAGGACTGGTAGAGAGAGTAGGCTAGATTCTGACTGGCCAAGGAAGCACCTGTTTCCATAGCTGACTTAGCTGTCTGGTAATCGCGAATTTTAGCCTCTGTTTGACTGATGAGATTCCCGATTTCAGCTTGGGTTTGACTAGTTGCTGCATTCTGGGACGCGATGGTCTCGTTTTGTTGCGATGTACTAGCCCTAAGACTGCCTGCTTGACTGATGTAGTCGCGAAAGGTGGCTTGGTAGCCAAACTTATCCTCCTCTGGAAAGTAATCCGTCCCTTCTTGCAGGCTCTTTTGCAAATACTCCAATTGCTTTTTTTGATCCTTGAGCATGTCCAACTGACTAGCATAGGACTCCGCTTGGATACTCTCTGCCCCTTCTTGATATTGAACTAACAGCTCTCCCTTTTTAACCAGCTTATTTTCTTCCAAATGATTGACAAGAATGCGATTGTTGCTAGTTGACTGGATATTTGCAAGGATACGACTAGGCTCGACAGTAGCTCTAGTAGACAAACTCATCTCCTTCTCTGCAAATGTTGCAAATCCAAGCAAAAACACGAGCAGAAGGGACACGGGGACAATCACCCGACTGGAAAAATTATGGTAACGACGATTATAAAACTCCGCACTTTCTAAAAATTCTGGTTTCATCCTCTCCTCTTTCTAGCTATTGACCAAATGGGCGTAAAAGCCACCCTGTGCAAGCAAATCATCATGCTTTCCTTCTTCAACAATCTTGCCCTGATCCAAAACAACCACCTTCTCTGTCCGCTCAGCAATGGTCAAGCGGTGGGCGATGAAAATCAAGGTCTTGTCTAAAGCCATAAGATTATCGACAATCCGCTTCTCAGTCAAAATATCCAAACTGCTGGTCGCTTCATCCAAAATCAAGACCGGTGCATCTGTCAAGAGAGCACGCGCCAGAGCGATTCTCTGCCGTTGACCACCTGAAATCCCTGCCCCATCCGAAGTCAACTCTGTCTGGTAATTCAGTGGCATGCGCTCAATGTCCTCCCGAATCTCTGCCAATTCGACCGCCCGTAAGATGTCTTCCTGTGTCGTCCCCTCCTTGGCTCCCAAAAGAAGATTGTCCAAAATCGTTCCGTTAAAGACATAGGGCTGTTGAGGCAGATAGTTAATGTACTGGCGCAGGGCTTTTTTATCAATCTGATTGAGATTGACACCACCCAGACTAATCTCTCCCTGACTTGGGTCGTAAAAATTAACCATCATCTTGGCCAAGGTCGTCTTACCTGACCCTGAAATCCCCACAAAAGCCACCTTAGAGCCTTGAAGAATGGTCAAATTGATATCCGACAAGACATCTCGACCATAGCCATACTTATAGTAAACCTGCTTGAAAGTCATCTCTCCCTTCATCAAGCTCAAATCCTCAACTGTTTTCTTCTCCTCAAACTCCGAAGCTACCAGATACACTTCATTTAAACGGTTATTGGCAACCTGCGCTGTCTGAAGCTTGGTTTGCAGATTGATGATATTTTCCAAAGGATTGGTAAAGTAAACAAGCAAGGTATTATAGGTAATCAACTGCCCCAAACTCATCTTGCCATCCATGACCAGAACAGCCCCCATCCAGAGAATGCCGACATTGAGCAAGAGATGGGCAACTTTTTTCAGAGCCTTTTGCTGACTCTCTGCCCGACTATAGGTAAAGGATTTCTTCAGATAATCCACAAATTCTTTGTCAATCTTTTGGTAACGCTGACTTTCACTGGTCAAAGACTTGATAGTCTCAATACCGTTGATGTCCTCAATGATAGAAGAAGACAGAACCGCATTGGCTTCCATGGTGTCCCGATTCATCTTTTCAAACGGCTTCATAAAGGCAAAGATAATCACTGTGTAGATAGGCAGCGCCAATAAGGTCATGAAAAAGAGATTGGTATTTTGTGAAAATAAAACAAGGGAAATAATGACAACCGTTGACACATCTAGGAAAATCGAAAGGATGGTCGAAGCCAGCGCATCAATAATACTATTGGCATCTGTAAAACGAGACACGATTTCCCCTGTTCTGCGTGTCGCAAAGAAGGACATGGGCAAGTGAAAAACATGCTTGATATAGGACAAAATCACATCAATCGACAAGCGTTGCCCCAAAACAAGTAAGAGATACTCCTGAGCGTAAGACAAAATCTGCTGGAGAATATAGACGATAACCAGCCCAATAGAAATAATCCCAAGCGTCGAACGCATCTGATCTGGCACATAGGTATCAATGATAGACTGCAGATAATAAGAACCCACAATGTTAATCAAGGTTACCAAGAGTGTTGCCAAAACGATATTGGCAATCAAGCCACGCTGCTTCACTAATATAGGGATAAAAGAGAGCAGACCATTCTTTTGTTCCTTATGAGGCTTGTAGTCTGGACTAGGTGCCATAAAAAGAGTCACTCCTGTCCATTCTTCCGCAAAACGCTCACGTGGCAGTTTGGTCAATTTCACCCCAGGATCTGGATCGGCAATATGAATGCTATCCTTATCCTGCCCAGTCACCACATAGTAGTGGAGCAATTTTCCTTCCTTAAGAACATGGGCAACAAAAGGAAAAGTCAAATCTAGCAAGTCAAAGAGCGTCATATCCGCCTTAATTGCTCGCGTCTCAAAACCAATTTCCTCTGCCACCTTGACCAAGCCCAAAGCCGTCGTCCCATCCATAGTCGTCTTAGCCAATTCTCGCAAGTGAGCCAAAGAATAATAACTACCATAGTAGCCAAAAACCATAGCTAATGAAGCTACACCGCAGTCCATCTGATCCACCTGCGGACGATAGTGACGTTTCCCAAATTTCATCTTCATCTCCTTTTTCCTAATACTCAATGAAAATCA
>NZ_VMMK01000029.1:0-41903 GCF_013277255.1 Streptococcus sp. 2154 | reverse complement strand
TGTTTTGAGGTTGTAGATAGGACTGACGAAGTCAGTCACATATATACGGCAAGGCGACGTTGACGTGGTTTGAATTTGATTTTCGAAGAGTATAAACTCATCTGATAACAACTATCTTACCCCAATCCTCAAACAAAAACTGGACTTCCTCCCCAAATGCGCCTATCTCCCTCCCAACTGCACTTTTTGGATAAAGAAAATAGGCAGAACAAACGTTCTACCTAGAAAATATAAGAATTCCAAGTTAATAAAACCGAAATGATTTCGTGTCATTATTAAGTAAAGAAAAGAAATTTTAGTATTTCTAAAAACTATTTATAATAGACACTATAGCATTAAATAAAAATGGTACAGAAAATACTACTGTCAATCTTAAATTTTTAAATCTCGCATAATTTGTTATCCCAATTAGTAATACTGTCAATATGCTGAAATAAGCAAACTTTATATCCGATGGATTAAATAAGTAACAAAGTAAAATGCTAAAACTTAAGGTTATATTTTTAGATAAAAGAATATCTCCAAAGTTCCTCTTATCCTTATCAAAAAATAATGTAATCAGAAAGAGAGAAAATCCATATTCAATAAGAGTTGCTATAAATGTGAAAACAACAGAAATCACTGTCAATATTGTTTCTATTTTAATTGTAAAAAGATTAGATAGTTCAGATAATTTATCAATTTGTTCATCTAAAATTCCCGACTTCATCAGTAAATCAATAAACAAATATAAAAGAAAAAGATAAATAATCAGATTCATTAATTTGTATAAACTATTATTTGTTTGAAATTTCATAAACCCGTCCTTCCTCTATTAAAATCCTTTGAGATTTGCTAATCAATTCTTGATTCAATAAATTATGAGATACATATATAATAGTAGAGCTTTCTTTCATGGAAATTAAACGTTTAGCAATCATATCAATACTTCTTGCATCCACTGTTGATAAGGTCTCATCAATAAAAATATAATCCCAATTTTTAGCAAAAATTAAGGATAAGCCTAATTTGAATTTTGTTCCAGTAGATGCTGTCATATAGTTATCTCCGATTTTATTATCAAAAAAAGTATTAATTTGTTCTTTATCCTCAAATGATAGATGGATTTGAAAAGAATCACACAACAACTGCAAATTTTCTTCTATAGTAAATGGAATAACCCCAAGCTGATTGGTATCAAGGTATAGTACATCTTTGGAGACACAATTCTTTAAACCACTATCAAAAGTCTCTAGCCCAGCTAAAAGTTGTAGAAGGGTGCTCTTTCCTGAACCATTCTCTCCTTCAACTCTGTAAATTCCCTTATCAATCTCTAGTGATATATTTTTCAGTATACATTTATCATAACTTTTAGATTCATTTTCAATTTTCATAATTTAATTCCCTCTATCAACGCTGCTAAAATTAATAAAATATAAGAAATGATATACCATTTTAAATTACTTTTTATATAAATAAGTATATTTTCAATTCCCCTATCCTTCAATAATCGGTATAAAAGATACTGACTCATACCTTGATACCAAATAAAATTCGGTATTTCAATAAGACCATGAGGTAATATTCCTTTTATTGTAGCTACTATTCCAATCATCTGACCAGATATACCCAATTGTATTCCTAAAGATAGCAAATCAAAAAGTTGCAATAAGGGCGAAATCGGAAAACAGAATAGATATAGCAAAAAATTTGTAGAATTTGCCTGTAAAACTGTCAATGTAAATTGTAATTCCAGTTTCGGAGGTATAGTAGCAAAAGTCTCACTTTTTAATATAAAGCTTAAAAGTAAACCTAGTGAAAAACAGACCGTACAAAATAACACATAGTAAATCAGAAAACCACTTTTTCTCATCTAATGCCCCCTACTAAAGTTACAAATAATATCAGAAAACAATATAAAACCAGAAAACTCCATCTCAATAAACTAATTGTACCTTTAATTAAAAATAGAGCTTTCTTATAATAGACATAGGCTATAAAATAATTGAATGGAATCAATAACAAATTCAACAAAATACTTTTTATATCATTACTATAACTTGTCACCGGAATCAAACATAACAACAATGAAAATTGTAAGAAAGAGATTAAATGCGTCAACATCATTAGTTGTGCATTCTTAAAAAAGAAATTCATTTTAGAATGATTAAGAGCAGATAATTGAAGTAAAGCTAGATCTACCCCAATTGAGGATTTATGATTCCCTATTATTGCCTCCATTAATGTGATATATATTGAGGTATAAAGAAACAATATTGGTATTTTTGTACCATCAATTGATAACATCGTCATCATATACCAAAATAGATAGGAAAGAAGAATACTAATCAAAATAAAAGAAAAAGTTAACCCTTTATTTAACCAACAAAAACGAAGCAATATAAATAGACTGCTACGAAATCTTTTTTGGCTCATTCGACTGCTTTTAAAATAGAAATTACTCGCATGATTATCTAATATCCCCATGACTAAAATAAAATAATTGAGTAGTATGACATAAATTACAACTTGTCCTTGTTCTATAGACAATAGTCCTATAGATAAAAATAAGAACAATTTACTTATAATTGAAAACAAACTAGGTAGAATTAAAGAAATAATTTGAATAACTATCAAACAAAGAGTAATGTATAAATAAAAATATCCAATAATATCTAGAAAATACAAAATAAATAAATAAATGAATGATTGTAAAATTTGGAAAGAATAATATTTCTTGACAATGGCAAGAAGATAGAGAAAAATATAGTTTTTCCTTATATAGAAAGTATTTATTTTTTTACTTTGGATAGGCAGTTTCATATTATAACGATTCAAAGTAGCGTAATCTACTACCAAAAAAAGTAAAAATAATTTCCCTTGAAAAGGAAGATAGCTTTTAAAATAGATTGACAAACTTATGATAACAAAAAACAAAAGGGTTATCCCAATAAAATTAAGATAACCTAAAATACTTTCACATTCTTTTTTAGAAAGTATTTTCATCTAGTTCTACCATAGAGCTGCTTGAGCAGCACTCTTCTTTTTCAATATATAAAGAACTGTTGCTGCAATACCCGAACCAATAGAACCTACTCCTGTGATTGCACCTACAATTGAAATTACTGCTGTAACTGTACTATAAGCACTAATCAAATTGACTACAGTAGCAGCAGCTTTTGTCGAAATTCCTAATGTCCCAGCCAACATAGGAAAAGAAACAACACCTAAGCTTAACCAACTAATGACTGCTAACATTGCTGAAACAATGAGAAATTTATTATGAAATTCCATTCTTTTAGATTTCATTTTAGTGTACTCCTTTTGTATATTATGTATGTTTTATTGAGAGTTAATTCGCACATGTTGTATTCCTAACTCTCTTCAAATGTTCGTCTATATTTTATACTACTTTTATTAACATATCTATAATAAATAAATTACTACTACATTTTCCTAGATTATCAAATTACTTTTATATCACTAAGACTCAATAAAAGATAATGTCTATTTAACTTTTATACGATTACTACCTCCTTTTTAGTTTACACTTCCTACATCATAAATAAACATACTCAACCCTCACAATCTCCAAATCACTCTTTTATATCATTGAAAATTGAGTTTCATCCTCTATACTAATGTAGGAAACCTATTAAAACATTCCTTTAATCCAATATAAGAATACTTTATTCCATTAATCTCTACCTGATATTATAGATAGAACCAAACTCTTATACTTAAAGGGACAAATAACGTTCCAACCATAATAAACCTCCTTTCTTTTTGAGAGCGTTTTCTTTATAGGCTTAGTATAACAAAAACATGAAAAAAACAACATGACTTAGAAGTCAGGTTGTTGGGAAATCTATTTGTTTTTCTTCTAAGATTCTCTGAACTAATATCTGATCATCTAGCAATTCTGCTAGAGAAATTGCCTTTTCATAGAAACTTTCTGCCTCTAAAATATTCTTGTCTACAAATAAAGCATATTTTGCCTTTAGCAAAAATAGATGAGGTCGGTAAAAAACATGTCTTGTTTTAGCAATAATTTTCTCAAATGTTTGAATATATATCAGACTATCTTCTGTCTGAATTTGGATAAATAGGCTCAGAAGAACTTTTTCCATCTGAGCTAGGCTAGCCTTATCTTCATATTCTGAACATAGCAATACTTTTTGAGCTAACTCCTCAAAATGTTCTTTATCTTCTAATCCCATAGCACAACAAAAGAAATACAATTCAATAATCAACAAATCATTTACAGAAAAATATTTCTTTTTTAATAACTGCTGGAAATATTCTTCCACTAACCCTAAACCGTAGGTCACATCTGAACTACCATAAATATCAAAACGAGCTTGTGTCACATCCACAATTAACTGCTCTTCCTCAGGCAAATTCTCATAATAGTTTTCATATATTTCCTCAAGTATAGCTTCTTTTCGTTCGATTCTTCCCTTATCAGCGTAGGTTTGAGAATGAATCAGCTCATCTTTGAGTTTTAGGAATCCTTTTGGAATCTCTATAACCTTAACATCCACAATATTCTGTAATGATACTCCAAGTTTATCCGCAATCAATAATAATTTAGGAAGTGTTGCTAAAGCTTGCCCATTTTCAATACGTGCTAGCTGACGAATCGTCAACTCTGATTCATCACCACAAATATCTATCTGAGTTTTTCCACAAGATCGCCTAATAGTTTTGATTTTATAACCAATTTCACGTTTCAACTCATCCATAGTAATACTCCTTAAGTTGATTACAAAGATTTCTTTTTCTTCCTAATTCTTTTGTCAATCATGTACAAAACGATAATCAAAAACAGCGGTGGTACAATATAACTCTTTTCACTCATTCTCAGCTGAAATCCCAGAGTTGCTAGTATCTTAAAGATGAAAATATTCATCAAAAATAGAAAAACAAATACTAAAAAATATCTTAAAACCTTCTTCATTTCTTTTCTTCAACTCTCCTAATTTCTATACCTATTTTATCAAATTTTATCAAAAAATACATGTAAAACTCCAAATAAACAGCTCAAATACACTTTTTTGGCAAAAAATAGGCAGAACAAACGTCCTACCTACTAAAAATATGCTATTGAAAGGAAAATGATTTTTTTCTGATACCCTAGGCAAGCTTGGGACAAATAAATCATTGATAGTAACCTTTACGACATCCTATTTAAAGTTACTTCAATTTTTAATGTCTCTGCTATTTCTAAGCCACCTCTGGTATGATCTATTCATAGTCAGAATAGATAACACAGTTCTAAATTACGATTCATAGTTACTCCTTTTTTTGATTCGTTACTATAAGACACCTATTCCCTATAGAACGTCTACTACCTCAAATTTATCCATTCTTTTTTTCTTTACTTCTGTATAAAAGAATGAAGACCATCATAAATAATGCAATCGTTGGTATATTGAAACTATCAAACCAAGTAGGTAAAGATACTTTATTCATATCAGCTACTAATCTGATGATGATATAAGACATCGAACTAAGTAATACCATAATTTCAGGCCAAACTTTCAGTATTGATTTAACAAATTTCATATTAAACTCCAATGTGATGCATTCTTAGATTCTACCATAACCACTTTCAGCGCAGACTAACAAGTCATTCTTAGCTGATCACTCTACTTGCTTTTTATTGGCCTTATATCCTAGATAAAAGAGTCCAAATAAAATAGGGTAAATTTCTGGATAAAATAGGGTATTGATTGGATTTTTCAACATCAAATACGTTGCGATGTAGATTATGAGTGATACGATAAAATACCCTTCAGCAAAACCTAATAAAAATGTTTTCATAAGAAACTCCTATTTGCCTGACAAGAATGGCGGAAAAACGCTACCATTCATATACATAAAATCCTTTTGATTCATGTTCTTCATTTATAGTTTTGATTATTTTTTGACAAATCTTTGCGAAAAATACCAAAATATGCTGCGAAAAGCAAACCAACCAAAGTCCATTGCCAATTAAAGGATACTAACGAACCTGTACGAATCACATGAAGCGCGACATTAAGAGTTATTCCCAACAAAGGACATATCGTGGCTAGTTTAGGTAACAATGTATTGAGATTAAGGTTGCGACTGTTCATTATCTAACGCCCACGACGAGCAAAATCTGAACCAAATTTGTAACCAGCATTAAAAATTTGTACAGCAGCATTCAGTACTCCTGCAATCCCAACTGCTTCCGCAAGACCAAAACCACCTTTTGTTCCCACTAATTCATCGTCAGATAATTGATAAAATTGTTCTAAGTTCATATTCGTCATTACTCCTTTGTATTATATTTTATTGCTATGTAAATGATTAAAATGAGTATTGGATAAGTAAATACTTCTGAAATATCCATAAAATTTATACTATACTGTCCAGATAATATTTTATAATCAATTAAAATTTGAACGATAGTAAAAATAATACGTAGCGATAACAATACCCCTAATAATATCACTTCTTTTTTTAAAAACATAGAAATGCCTCTCTGACTACAATCAGATTATGGTCTATTCGCATAATACCCCAAAGCTGCTCCTCCAGCAAAAAGCGCTGCTGCTCCACCTGCTACTGCTGCACCTATCTTCCAGATAGACACTCCGGCGATTACAAGAGGCAATGCTCCCCCATCCACATCCATCAACTCTTCTTCTGTAAGAGCTACAAAGTTCTGTTCCATTTTGTCAAAATTTGTCATCTTTTTTCTCCTCTTGTTCTATTTTTTCTAAATCTTATCTTCTAAAAAATGGGGTTCCAATAAATATACCGCGTAACAATAGACCTGTAATTAGACCCCGTTGATAACTTTCCTTGCTACCACCCACCAGCAAAGCTAAGTCGCTCTCCTTTAATACTTCAATAGTATACTTATCATTCATTTCATTCATCTCTTATCCTCCTAAAAACCAAAACCTCTACGAAATCCAATGTACCAATCTGCAAGGGTCTTCACCCAACTTTCTCCACCTTGAATATCGGTCAATTCTTCCGAAGTTAGCTCAACAAATCCGTAATAATGTTCTTTCATTATTTTATTCCTTTCTTTTTCTTCTCACTTATCTATTCGAAAAAAATTTCAAAAATGTACAACTAAATTAAATTTTATTTAAAAAATAATTTAATGAACCATGAATAGAAAATTGGCAGATACATAAAGCAAACTCCTTTCTTTTTCCTCTTACTTATCTATTCGAAAAGGAAGTCAAAAAAATAAGAATATCAGAAAATTTTCCGACATTCTTATTGATAAATTTGTAAGTCTATTAAAACTATTCTACCTTGTAAAAAAATCCCTCGGTACTACCATTGATAAGTTGGTGTCCAAACCATAAGCGGTCTTGTGTAATATCAGACGAGTCAGTATAGCCATTATCTGAAGAAGAGGTGACAGACATGGTTATAGGGATTCCTGCTGGTAAAAAGGCAATAGCTGCACCAGCACCTCCATCTTTAGAAACAGAACTTGCCTTGAGATAGTGGTCAATTTCCTTAGCATGTTCAATTGAAATCTTGGAATGATCACTTACTAAACCATTTTTGTCAAAGGTGAATTCAATACCTGTACGATTCCTCCAAGTGCCTGCGACACTAGAAAAATCTCCATTTTGAATTGCAGTAATATCCATCCCTTTACTTTCTGACGGAAGGCTTGTTTCTCCATTTATGAGACTTGTGACAGATTTCCAAAAGAAAGATCTTATGTCAAGGGAAGGTGGTTTTGTCCCCAGTCCCTCTTCTGTATCTGATTCAATGACTAGTTCTAACCGTGTTCCATCCTGATTCAACTTGTATAGTTTAAGTTGGATTTGATTAGTAGATACTCGGGTAGATAATTGAAAATAACCATTTTCTAAAGGATTAAAATGTACTCGCTCTCCAATAAAGTCCAGATTGTTTTCTGCATTGGTCAGTCGAATAACTTCACCATTTTTAAGAGTTCGAATATCTAATAAATCGTAATAGTTAGAATCCATTTTTAGGGCAATCAAAAGTTCGTCCGTACCGTCTTGGTCTAAATCATACAAGCTATACTGTAATCCAGAATATTCTTTAGGATAAGTGTTTTTTAAGTTTGCTTTTGAATTGAGCTCTTTAGGTGAAGCTGATGAATCATCTAATACTTTGGCATATTCTTTAAGGACAGGATTATATAGGGTGTAATCATTTTTCTTCTCTTCTGATGTGGAAGTAGGCGAACTGCTACTAGAAGTAGTTGTTTCAGAACTTTCTGAGGAAGTGTTTTTACTCTGAGGTTGGCAAGCTGTTAAAATGGAGATAGCTAAAATACTGATACTGAATAGAAATAATTTTTTCATATGTTTAATCTTACAATTTGAAATTGTTTTTATACCCACTCACCGTTGTAATTGACACGATAACCGTCAGGTGTAGTTGTATTGATTGCGAGTGCACCAGAGCTATAGGCATAGTACCATTTGCCAGATACTTTCATCCAGCCTGTTTTCATAGCTCCTGAATCTTGAAGGTAGTACCAGCTACCGTTATCTTTGACCCAACCTGTCTTCATCGCACCTGAGCCGTCGAGATAGTACCACGTGCCGTTGTCTTTTACCCAGCCAGTTTGCATCCAACCAGAGTTATCAAAACGATACCAAACACCATTGATTTTTTCCCAGTCATTAGTTGTATAAGTGCCATCTTCGTGTTTATACCACCAGCGACCATTCGAATACATCCAAGTAGATTTAGACTGATGGGTCGTCATGGTTGTATCCGTGTTAGAATAGTTTCCAGATGACGAACTTGTAGAAGTTGACGAGCTAGATGAATTCGAACCTGATTGAGTAGTCGTGTTAATATTTGAATTTCTCGAAGGATTTCCGATAGTCACCTCTTTTCTAACTTTAAAGACACGTTTTCTTGTATCAGTTAAGTGATCATAAGGTGAACCAGCTTCCCCAGACATCTCCAAGATATATGTTCCAGCAGGAAACTGTTTTGAAACAAAAATATCACCTTTAAATTTATTGCTATAAATTAAGGGGATTAGAAATTGGTCACTAACGTCTTTAGTTAAACCACTAAAAATTACCGCATTATGACTTTGATATACAACTTTTCCACTATCCTTATCAATTAAAGTAATATTTCCTTTGGCGGCTTTATCTCCCCCGTGTTGTAGTGGCTCTGAAATTTTTCCTTCGAAGCTAAGTCCAAAATAATCAATTTCAACCTTTGTAATTGTTGCTTCTATTTGTTTTTCAGTACTCGTATTCGAGATAGTATTTGCTTGATTATTTGATAAGACTTCTAGTTTGGTTACATAAGTGTAAAAAGGACCACCTTTTCCCAGATTTTCTCTGACATCAGCAGTTAACTTATAGCGAGTACCATTTAGCTCAAACTTCATGGTATAGATACCATAGTCTGTTGCTTTAAAGACAATGGTTTTACCGTTGAATGTGGCGATACCATTGGATTCAAAACTTGCAAATTGCTTAGAAAATTCTTGTCTATAAGCTTTGTCTACATAATCAACCGTTATAAATTCACTATTACCTTTAGAAAATGCTCCGAGTTGTGCTTTTCTTTTTTCTACAAGCGTCACATCTGTTGCGACTAAATCTGTATCACGATAACCAATAGCAGGGACTTCAACATAATCATTGGCTGCTGGAGACCATACTTTGACCATTGGAATGTCTGCAGCATTGACACTTGAAATTGTAGCTCCTGTTGCTACAAGTGATAAAACTGCTGTAGTCGTTAAAACGATTTTTTTCATAATTTTTGTATTCCTTTTCTTTTTATCTATTTTTTATAATCTTATCCTATACCCATTCACCGTTGTAATTGACACGGTAGCCATCAGGGGTCGTCGTATTGAGTGCGAGGGCACCAGAGCTATAGGCATAGTACCATTTACCAGATACTTTCATCCAGCCAGTTTTCATTGCACCTGAACCGTCGAGATAGTACCAGCTACCGTTATCTTTGAGCCAACCAGTCTTCATAGCGCCTGAACCGTCGAGATAGTACCAAGCCTTACCGTCTTTCAACCAACCTGTCTGCATCCAGCCTGAACTATCGAAGTGATACCAGATATTATCTAATTTTGCCCACTGATTGTAAGGGTAAGACCCATCAAGTTGCATAAACCACCAACGAGAGCCCGATTGTTGCCAAAAACCCATACCCCTACCAATATCTTGCATTTGAAAAAAGAAACCTGGTTTATTAGTCCCGTTAGACTTACCTTGTTTTGTTTTCTTACTGGTATGAGTTCCGATTGCCTTCAAGTCTTTGTCAAAAAGATTCGCCTTAGTCGCAAATGTTTGAATCTGAGAAGAATTTGCTTCTGTATATTGAATGGCCTTTCCATAACCACCAGCTAATTCTTCAGAGCCACCAGATGCTGTTCCGAAACTTTGTGCAATGGTAATCCATCCATTTTGAGTGACAGGGTTTTCAAAGGCTGCCAAACCCATATAGGTCAATTCTGAATTGATTAAGGATTCGTAGTGTCCAGTTTGACCAGATACACTTGCCCCACTACGAGATTTGACGTAATCTGCTTTTTCGTCATACCATTGATTAATAGCTGTCATAAATCCATCATAGTTCCAAGCTAAGTTTTCGGCTAGTGAAAAATTCCCTGAAGGCCAGGCACTCCAAATATCTTTATTAGATAAACGTTTATGATGCCTAGTTACAGAAGCTTCTGCTGCCCGAACGAAGGCTGTTTTTTCTAGTTCAGTTGACCATTTGATCGGAACATAGCTAGTAACTAGACCTTCATCTGCTGCCTCTTTTCGAATAGCATTGATACGATCTAAGATAGCCTGTTTATCTGGCGTTAAGAAAGTCCCTTCAATCCCAACTAGAGTAGTACCAGAAGAAGTACTAGTGACCTCAGAGTTTAAGATATTGTAGGATTGACCTTTGATTGCTTGAGTGGAAACCAGCCTATCATTAGCAACTACTGATTGTGATGTAACAATTCCTACCCCAAGAAGTGATAGAGCTGAAATCGTTGCAAGTGTGAACTTTTTAGCTTTGGTGTCCATTTCGTGTCCCCCTATTTTTATTTATTGTAAAATAATCAGTTTGTCCTAAAATCTAGACTTTTTTGGACAAACTTGATAAAATGGAAGTGTAATAATAATTGGTCAAAATGCTGGATTTTAGAACCTTTTTTCTAACGAAAACGCTTCTAAAATAGACTGTATTTTCTGTCCAAAAAATCCTAGGTTTTTTGACAAGAATTATGAATTTTTTATCCAATTGTGAAAGGTGCTTTTTGATACTCCTAAGATGTCTGCACCTTCTCGTAAGGTTATTTCTTTTTTCTTATATTGAGCTATCACATCAGGGAGATTATTCGGAACAACCAATTTTGGTCTGCCGAATTTCTTCCCTTTTTTCTGTGCTTCCCGTATTCCTTCCATTTGTCTTTGTTTGATTTGTTCTCTTTCAAACTGTGCCACATAAGATAGGACTTGTAAAACGATATCGGAGATTAGTTTTCCTGTGATATTATCATTGCTATTCTTTGTATTTAATAAGGGGAAATCTAAAACAGTTATATTTACTTTCTTTTTCTTAGTAATCGATTGCCATTGTTCTAAAATTTCATCATAGTTTCTTCCCAACCTATCAATTGATTTAATAACCAATTCATCATTTTCTTTCAAGGTAGTTAATAATTTTTGATATTCCATTCTGTCAAAATCTTTTCCTGAAACGTAATCAATAAAAATATTCTCTTTTGATAATTTGTTTTCTACCAATGCTGAAAATTGCCTATCAATATTTTGTTCTCTTGTAGATACTCGAACATAACCGTAACGCATAAAAACTCTCCTTTTACACTTATTGTAAAATATAAAAAAGGGCAAAATGCCCTCAAGGAGTAGTGTATTCAATTTCTAGCAATTATATATTAGTTCAAACTGGTTCATCAAGCCTTAAAAGTATGTAAAAAATCACAAACTAAGACCTCCTTCATTCCTTTTCTTCAACTTTCCTAATTTCTATACCTATTTTTTATCAAAAATACATGTAAAACTCCAAATGATGCAAATAGACACTTCAACTGCACTTTTTAGCAAAAAATAGGCAGAACAAACGTCCTACCTACTAAAAATATGCTATTTTGAAAGGAAATTGATTTTTTACTGACACCCTAGGCAAGCTTGGGACAAATAAATCATTGATAGCAACATTTACGACATCCTATTTAAAGTTACTTCAATTTCTAATGTCCCCGCTATTTATAAGCCACCTCTGGTATGATCTATTCATAGTCAGAATAGATAACACCGTTCTAAATTACGATTCATAGTTACTCCTTTTTTGATTCGCTACTGCAAGATTCCTATTTACCTGATAAGAGGAGAGATGGTCCTCTTTACATGTGCAAGATAATTTTGAATCAGATTCATCATTTATCGTTTTGATTATTTTTTGACAAATTTTTCTGTTTTCTTCTCCGAAGACTTTAAAAATTTTTTTCTAATTAGATCATCCATATAGGGACCAAATATACCAACTACTAAACCAATAATAAAACTTTTAAAATCCATAATTACCACCAACATGTCGCTGCATAGGCCACACCTCCAAATATAGCTCCTCCCGCAGCACCAGTTGCTGCACCTTGCCATGTTCCTGTTTTAATTCCTAGCTGAAGACCTCGTGCTGCTCCTCCTCCAACACCTGCTTTGGCAAAATCTCCCCAATTGCATCCGCCACCTTCAAGGCAAGCAAGTATCTCAGTATCCATAATTTCAAATTGTGACATCGTTTTTGTATTCATAACGAATGCCTCCTTTTTTATTTTAATGCTTGTCTTGTTGCAAACTTGACAAGTTTGGTATAGCAGTGTTTATTAAATTGTTTCATCCAAATCTTGAATTACTGAAATAATCATTCCCTGTATTCCTCTTATTTATCTATTCGAAAACGAATTCAAAAATATAATATATGATATTCATTTTAATAAACTATATTAATAAAATGCATTGTAAACATTTCGCCCAAATGATCTACCAGCATT
Source organism: Streptococcus sp. 2154 (assembly GCF_013277255.1). Classification (NCBI taxonomy): domain Bacteria; kingdom Bacillati; phylum Bacillota; class Bacilli; order Lactobacillales; family Streptococcaceae; genus Streptococcus; species Streptococcus sp. 2154. The sequence continues at coordinate 28,879 of NZ_VMMK01000029.1, read as the reverse complement.
ATAGATACCACCGAAAAATCTTCCCGTACTATCAATCACTTTGTGGACATCGATGTTAATATTACCTCTCCATGACACTCGACCACCCTCTACTGTTGCCAAATCTTTTTCTGTAAGACTTGTAAATTTTTCTTCAATTTTTATCATATTCATTATGTCTGTTCCTCTTTATCTATAATTTTTTATTGAAACAAATAATTGTAAATTGTTTCGCCAAACTTCTGCCCCGCCCAATAAACCGGTCCTAAAAGTAATGTCCCTAAAGCATAAATCCCAACTACTCCAACTATGAAAATGAATACTTTCACAGGAATTGACTGCAAACTGTAAAAATTCTCTACCCTAGTAATCCAACTTTCTATTATGCGTTCCATCAGCGCTCTTCCTTCCCTGTTAACGTCCACGACGCTTAGCATGTGCTCCTGAAGCACCATCTACCGCACCCAATAAAAATGTTCCTGCAATTGCGACTCCTCCAACTACTACCAGACCAAATAGCAAGCCTCCTTCTACATCGGCCAATTCCTCATGACTCATTACATGAAAATTATTTTCCATATTTTTAATTTGTTCCATCTTATTCTCCTTTTTTGATTCTTAACAATTGAAAAAGGTAGTTATTTGTATTTCCTTTTTCATATATTCTGTTCATTGTTGTAGGTAAGCTTCACTCTCTAAATATTATCTTAGAATCCAAATAACGCACGACGTAAAATGAACCCCACCATTAAACCATGTTGGTAACTTGCCTCACTACCACCCACCAGCAAGGCTAAGTCGCTTTCCTTTAATACTTCAATAGTATACTGATCATTCATTTCATTCATCTCTTATCCTCCTAAAAACCAAAACCTCTACGAAATCCAATGTACCAATCTACAAGGGTCTTCGTCCAATTTTCTCCACCTTGAATATCGGTCAATTCTTCCGAAGTTAGCTCAACAAATCCGTAATAATGTTCTTTCATTATTTTATTCCTTTCTTTTTCTTCTCACTTATCTATTCGAAAAAAATTTCAAAAATGTACAACTAAATTAAATTTTATTTAAAAAATAATTTAATGAACCATGAATAGAAAATTGGTAGATACATAAAGCAAACTCCTTTCTTTTTCCTCTTACTTATCTATTCGAAAAAAATTTCGAAAATGTACAACTAAATTAAATTTTATTTGAAAAATAATTTAATATACCATGAATAGAAAATCGGTAGATACATGAAGCAAACTCCTTTTCTTTTCCTCTTACTTATCTATTCGAAAAAGAAGTCAAAAAATAAGAATATCAGAAAATTTTCCGATATTCTTATTGATAAACTCATTCAAATCTAACAGATATTAGACATTAAGATATTTTTTAAGGGTTCTTCTGGCTGTTCGTGATACGGGGAAATGCAAGCCTTCTAACAAGGTCACTTCTGTGGCAGTCATCTCTTCAATAGCCTGTAAACTGACTAACGTATTGCGATTGGCATAGACAAAGTAATCTTTTTCAGCCTTGGCAGCGATATCCTTGAGACTGCCATAAATGGTCTTGATAGAATGATTGGCATAATAGACCTTGATACGATGGGATTCCACTGAAGTTTCAAAGGCTAAAATTTCATGGTAGGGCAGAGTGAAGCCCCGTCTTCCCTCAAAACTATAGGTAAAGAGACGCATATTTTCCCTCTTATCTACTGCCAGTACATAGTCCAGACAGCGCTCCAGCTGATGACAGTAGTCCGCCTCTGGCTGATCCTTGGAAATAAAATCCAAGGCAGACAAGTGGTAGCGAAAAGCTAGAGGTAAGGCCTCCGAGTGCGTGGACACAAAGACAATGCTTGTAAAAGGATCCCGCTCCCGAACCTGTTGAGCAACCTGAAAGCCCCGTTCACGCTCTCCATCAATCTCTAAATCTAATAAATAGAGCTGGTAATGGTCAAAATACTGAGAATACTTTTCAACATCCCCATAGTTTTTGGCAATATCAATTTCCAATCTTAAATTGCGAGAGCGACCGATATCTAGTAAAGTCTGCTCTATCCGTCCTTGCTGGACTCTATCGTCTTCCAAAACTAAAATTCTCATTCCTCTCCCCCTCGTTTCTCATCCTTAAATGGCAATTCTAAATCTTGTCTAAAAGTCGTCTCTCCTAGCTGGGTATCTAAGTTTAAATCATAATGAAAAACCATGTCCTCCAAGGTTGCCAAGCCCAGTCCACTGTGGTTATCCTTGGTAGAGTAACCCTTTTGACTGAGAATACTGGGATTCAGTTCTTCTTTCTTACGAGTGTTTTCAATGATAAAACGGACACTCCTATCACCTGCCAATAAAGCAACCCGAATCTGCGGATTTTCAGCCTCACTGGCTGCTTCTAAAGCATTTGTCGTGAGGATAGAGAGGATACGGATAGCCTCCAACATAGGCAATGCCAGCTCTTCGACAACCCCCACCGTCTCCAAACTAAAATGAATTCCCTGCTTATCTGCCACAATCATGGCTTTTGCCAAGGTATTGCGAATAGCTATATCATGGATATTGTGAAGATTAAAGGCCGTGTAATCCGCCTTCCTCAGCTTTTCATTAGTCTTTAGAAAGACATCTTGATAAATGGTAGATACCTCAGCCATGTCTTGATTTGCTATGGCAGGCTCCATGCTGGCGACAATTCCCGCAAAATCATGACGGAAACCTCGAACCTCATCATAGAGATGTCCCAACTTATCCACCATTCCTTGCAAGGAACGATTTTCATCTTCCTGTCTCTGAATGGTCTGCTCATCACGATAAACCTGCTCCAAATGCTTGATGTAAAAGAGCCAAGAGAAAAAGAGAATGAAAATCAGGAGAGAAATGGTCGTATCAAAACGAACGTAGAACGAACTATTTCTATTGGTCATAAACGAAGAGAATATCCTAAATCCAGTCAGAGGTAGGATAATGAAAAAACTCTTATAATAGTGGGTTTTGAAAGCATCTGAAAAGAATAAATCCAAATCCAAAGAACAACGTTTCATAATTGTAGAACATAGAAATATTGATAATAAATCAAATACAGATCTATATAAAGTGGAAAACGAATCTACAAAACAACAAGGCTCACCAGATAATACACGAATCCAAATTGTCAAAAATAAATAACGAATACTTTGAAAGAAGAGAAAAAGATACAGAGAAAGAAAAAAAGCTTCCCCTTTTCCCTTGTGCAATACTAGTAAAAAAATACAGTAAAAGAAGAGAATGATTCCTATATGAAATAATTCTCCAAATGTTTGGCGAGCAGATAAACTAATTAAAAATACAAGGACCCAATAACGTTTTTTATAAAATTCTGGGGAAATTTGAGCACCCAAATAAATAGTAGGAACCATGGTTGAAACGACTACCAACAGTATATATAGCACAGAAACTAAGAATTCTAAAATAATCATAAATAAATCTAATCTCTAACGAATACTGTGAATTTAAGCAAAGTGTCTACCCGTACTAAATAATTTATCGCACCATTTTACGGTATCTTCAAAAATCCCTCCACCATTCACTTCTTCCAAAACCTCTGGAGTTAACTCTTCAAATTGTTCCAATTCTACAAATGTATTTTTCATTTCCATGACAGACTCCTTTTCATTATTTTATAGATAACTCTATCCCCTGCTCCATCTACAAAAGGCTTTAGTTTCCTTTTAAAATACAAGAAATCTAAAGCCTCCTGAAAATGGTATATTGGTTAGAGCGTTAACGATTAGTTGTGAAGATGTTATTTTTATTTAACCACAACCACTTTATAATATTCGTTTGAGTGTGGAGATTCAATTTTAATTTTTTCACCATATAAACCATCGATTTCTTTATCCAGATAATCTGAAACTCCTGATGGCAAGCGTTTCATCTTAAGAATTTCACCAGATTGATCCGCATAGGCTAGGATGTGATAGTGGGTTGTAGCCATACCATCATCAATCAATACAAAGTAACCTGTTTTGAGCTTACCTTGCTCATTTTCTAAATAGTATAGTTTATTGTTATTGATTGTAAAGTGGGTAGCTCCAAGACGAAGTCGTGCACCTGGATGTTCTAAATAGACATCATTGCCAACTTTTTTAATCTCTGAATAGGTTGTCATTGCTGGGATATTAATCACACGATGTCCATTTTCATCAAAGTAGTAGCGATTTGGTAAGTTTTGGAAGTTCTGTAAAACTGCCTTAGGATCAATTTCTTGTCCTTCTTCTTTATTATCCACTAAAGCTAAGGTAGTATTTGCAACCTCATCTCCATATTTATTAGAAAACTTCTTGAACTCTGGTCTGATATACCAAGCATTTTTTTCAATAATAACATCGTCACCTTTAGCATTTAGCAAATATTCTTGCCCATCTCCAAGTTTGACAATATCATGAATACTGTATCCAGCATCTTTTCTATTTGCTAGATAGCCATCCTTACCAATGACATAACTTTCCCCATCACTGGCTAGAACAGCTCTATCTGCAACCATAGCACCTGATTTTTCAAAGTAAGACCATTTACCATCTATGAACTCCCAACCTGTCATCATAGAACCACTAAAATGAAGATAGTACCATGTAGACCCTTCTTTGTACCAACCTGTACGCATGGCGCCACTATCTGCTAGTGAGTACCATGTGCTACCTTCCTTGTACCAGCCAGTACGCATAGCGCCACTATCTGCTAGTGAGTACCATGTGCTACCTTCCTTGTACCAGCCAGTACGCATAGCGCCACTATCTGCGAGCGAATACCAAGTGTTACCGTCTTTGAGCCAACCTGTCTGCATTTTACCAGTGATGTCGAAGTGATACCATGACCCAGCATTTTGTACCCATTTATCCTTAGCTAGACTGCCATCTTGTGAAAGATTCCAGTCAGCACCATTTTTAACCCAAGTATCTGCAGCCTGTGCTTGGTTGATAGACAAAAGTAGACCAGCACCTGCAAGCAAACCAAGTGTAAGTAGTTTAGATTTTTTCATAGCCATTTCCTCCTTTATTGAATAGCTATAAGAGGGCTTCCCCTCTTTATTTAGCTATATTCTAATACTTTTCATTGTCAAAGTCAATAATATTGTGAAAAATTAGACAATATTACCAATATCTACGAATTGTATTTTGAGTAATACCGTATTGATTCATATAAGAAACATATTGACCTGGATATGGAGCATGAACTACCTTTCCACCACCAACATAAATACCTACATGGTCATTTGTCTCTTCACTATTATACAAAATCAAATCTCCAGCTTGTTGAGAACCATTACTTATATAGCTTCCTCCTGTTGCTTGACCATAGGTTACTCTAGGAATACTAATATCAAACTTAGCATGAATAGCCATCGTAAATCCTGAGCAATCTACGCCACTATTCAAATCTGCCCCACCCCAAACATATGGGATTTTTCCTACAAATGTCTCTGCGTATTCACCAAGTGCCTGTCCACGATTTTCTACCCATACACCACTGGCTCTAAAGAAGTATGGTGTACCATTCACACGTTGATAACCAGTGACCATAGCACCACTAGCAGATAAGTAGTAATAATTACCATCAGGTTGAATCCAAGTATTTTCTTTCATCCATCCTTGGTCATCAAAATAGTACCACTTGCCATCTAATTGTTCCCAATTTTTAGCATACCCACCTGAACCGTATTTAAACCACCATTTACCATTGGTTTGCATCCATGTTCCTTTCGGATCACGATATTGATTGAAAGCTTTCTTCTCTTGATTTCCCTCTGCTTGGGTTTCTTTATCTTCAAAACCAATCAATTTTACTTGATCAGCTTCTTCAGCTTTTATCTTGCCTTGATTAACTAATTGAGCAATCGCTTCTTTCTCACTTGCTGATGGGGAATCAGCATAGGCTACCGTAGTATTTGCTAGGAGAACGCCTCCTGCAAGAACTAACAAACTAGAATAAAGATATTTTTTCATCATAAAAATCCTTTCTTTTCTCCTTTTTGGAGATTGATTTTTTCTGACTCCATTATATCCCTTATTTGTCCTCAGATTTCTACTGTCCCTAGAAAGACTAAATCTGTTCCTAAACGGTCACTTATACTCAATGAAAATCAAAGAGCAAACTAGGAAGCTAGCCGCAGGTTGCTCAAAACACTGTTTTGAGGTGGCAGATAGAGCTGACATGGTTTGAAGAGATTTTCGAAGAGTATTAAGCCAAATAAAAAATTCCAAAGCAAATGCCTTGGAACTCCGATTTCTATTTTGCTTGAATGATTTTAACAACATCTCCTACACTTTGGAGTTGGTCAATTTCTTCGTCGCTGATTTCGATATTAAATTCATCTTCCAGTGTCAAGATAAACTCCATCAAGTCAACTGAGTCAGCATCCAAATCGTCTTTCAGACTCAAGGATTCTGTCACGACAAAGTCCTCTCCCTGTCGCTCTTGGATAATGGTTACAATACGGTCAAAAATTTCTTTTTCTGTCATCTCTTTTATTCTCCTGAAAATTCACGCGCAGTCTGGGCAACTACGTCTGTTTCTAGCATGGTACGAATCTGGCGAATCGTACTATAAACAGCCTTGGCATCGCTTGAGCCATGAGTCTTGACAACAGGTGCCTTGACACCAAACAAGACCGCTCCACCAACATCTGAGTAGTTGAGCTGTTTTTTCAAACCTCTGAGGCTATCCTTGAGAAGGAGTGCGCCTAGTTTCGCTCGAAGACCACCACCTGTAATAGCTGTCTTGAGCAATCCCATGATTCCCATGGCTGTCCCTTCGATGGATTTGAGCACAGCGTTTCCCGTGAAACCATCTGCCACGACAACATCCGCAACGCCATTCATCAAATCACGTGCTTCCACGTTTCCGATAAAGTTCAAACTTTCATCAGCTGCTAGTAATTCGTAAGTTTCCTTACGAAGCGGGTCACCCTTGCTACTCTCTGTTCCATTGTTAAGTAAGCCAACACGTGGTTGCGCAATGCCACGGACATTTTTAGCATAGAAAGAACCTAGAACCGCATATTGATGGAGGTGCTGGGCTGTATTTTCTGCATTGGCACCGAGGTCCAGCATGTCAAACCCCTTCCCATCTACAGTCGGCAAAGTCGACATAAGTCCAGGACGATCGATGTTCTTGATACGACCCACGATGAAGAATCCTGCCGCCAACAAGGCACCTGTATTCCCAGCCGAGAGAACAGCGTCTGCTTCTCCTTCTTTGACAGCCTTGGCCGCCAATACCATACTGGCATTTTTCTTCTTCCGAATAGCTCTCGTAGGTTCATCGTCTGAATCAATCTTTTCATCCGTATGGATAATGCTGACGCGCTCTGTCGCTGTCAGATATTGCTTGATTTTAGCTTCATCTCCGTAGAGTTGAACTTCAATATCTGAAAAGTCAGCTAGGGCTTGATTGACACCCTCAACGATGGCTTGAGGTGCGTAATCGCCTCCCATGGCATCTACTGCGATTTTTTTCATTTCTTTTCCTCTTTTAGTAATTGTCCCCAGTCGGATAGGGAATCAATAAATTTCTTTGATTTTAGGTGAATCCCAACGTACTCTTCGTAGAGTTGATCCATAAATTGGCGTAGCTCTTGCTTGATTTCGGGCTTGAGCGAAATGGCCTCCAAAGTCTCAAAATCAATGGCTTGAAATTGATTGAGCAGATAAGGGATATTGGGATTGAGATGGCAACGTCTCTCATCCTCATGATAATGCTCTGAACAGAGGCAGGCTCCATATTTGAAAGAAAAGTCAAAAGCCTGACCGACCCGATGGCAAAAGACACACTCATTAAAATTAAGGCTGATCCCAAATCGAGTCAAGATTTGAATTTCAAAAATATTGGTCAAAACTTGATAATCCAAACCCTCTTCCATCAACTCCAAAGTCTTTTGCAAAAAAGCAAACAAGGGAGCATCTTGCTGATTATCCTGCAAACTAGCATCTGCAAGAGCTGCCACATAGGTCGCATAAGCCATGACAAAGAGATCGCTATTGATCTTGGGAAAAGTCATCACCTCATGATAGTCCTCAATGTAGCTAAGCCCGTCATCATTGATTCGTAAGAGAAATCGAGCCAGCACCAAGGGCTGAATAACAGGCGCCAGCTTAGACTGGCCAGCGTGTTTGACGAAAAACATGCGCTTACCAGCCTGCTCTGTAAAAATCTTGACTAGCTTATCATCCTCCCGAAAATTGCGATTGTAGAGCACCAAGCCTTGACTCGTGATAGACTGAATCATGCTTCTCTCATATACTCCTCAAGCCGTTTCATGGCTTCTTTGATCGTCTCCATGCTAGCCGCATAAGACAGACGCACATAACCTTCCCCGTAACGCCCAAAGGCAGCTCCAGGAATAAAGGCAACGGCCTTCTTCTGAGCAAAATCCTTTAGAAAGGCAAAGGAGTCTTGGTTGTAGCCCGCTGGAATCTTAGCAAAGATATAGAAGGCACCGTCTGGTTTGATAATCTCAAAACCAAGAGCAGTCATTTTCTCGATAATATAATCACGACGCTGGATATATTCCTTCTTCATAGGCTCCGCATCGTTTTTACCAGCCGTCAAAGCTTCCACCGCAGCGTGTTGAGCCATAGTATTTGCGGCAGTAACCAGATACTGGTGACTTTTGATTAACTGGGCTGTGAAGGCTGCAGGAGCAAAAATCAGACCCAAACGCCAACCTGTCATGGCATGCGATTTAGACAAACCATTGATAATGATAGCCTGGTCTCTCAACATCGTTCCTAGAGACACATGGGCTTCCCCTGTGTAGGTCAATTCTGAGTAGACCTCATCACAGACAACAAAAATTTCGTACTTGCGTAAAACAGCTGCTAAGGCCTCCAACTGCTCCCGACTATAAGTAATTCCTGTCGGATTAGCTGGATAGTTGAGAATAACCGCCTTGAGCTTGTCACCTTGCTCCAAAATGGCCTTCTCCAACATTTCAGGAGTCAAGACAAAACCATTTTCAGTTGTGTCAATCTCAACAATCTCTGCCCCAACTAGATTGACAATTGGTTCATAACCCGGATAAGCAGGAGCTGGCAAGAGCACCTTGTCTCCCTCTTCCAAAATAGCCGTCAAAGTCGCAGATAGAGCCTCTGTCGCCCCAATTGTAACCAAGATTTCATTTTCAGGAGCATAGTCCAGTTGATACTTTTCCTTAACAAAATCACTGGCCGCCTGACGTAGAGTCAGCAAACCACTCATCCCTGTATAGTAGGATTGGTTCTGGTCAATCGCTCGCTTGGCCGCCTCCTTGACATGATCTGGCGTTGTAAAATCAGGTTCCCCCAAGGTCAAACGCAAAACCCCAGGAATCTCAGAAATAGCCTGGTCAAACTGACGAATCAACGAAACTTGAATCTTATCTAACTGTTTATTAAAGCGCTTAGTTAAATCCATAGATATCTCCTACTTTCAAAACGTATCTCTATTATACTACAAAAAACCCCCGACCGCAAAAATACATGATAGAATAGCTTTCCACTTTTTATTTTACTTTTCCTGTTTATAGGTCTATAATGGTAAGAGATTTTATTTGGAGGTTTTTATGTCATTTCTATCAAAAAATGGAGCAGGTATCTTTGCCTGCCTTCTCATTTCAATCGTATCTTGGTACTTAGGAGGATTCTTCCCTGTTATTGGCGCGCCTGTTTTTGCGATTTTTATGGGCATGCTCCTACATCCCTTTCTCTCGTCCTATAAACAACTGGATGCTGGATTGACCTTTAGTTCCAAGAAATTGCTCCAATATGCCGTTGTCTTGCTTGGTTTTGGTCTCAATATCTCGCAAGTCTTCGCAGTTGGGCAATCTTCACTCCCTGTCATCCTGTCCACTATCTCAATAGCTCTGATTATTGCCTACTTCTTCCAGCGCTTCTTTGCACTGGATACAAAACTGGCTACCTTGGTTGGAGTAGGTTCTTCCATCTGTGGGGGTTCTGCCATTGCTGCGACAGCGCCCGTTATCCATGCCAAGGAAAAGGAAGTAGCCCAATCCATTTCCGTTATCTTTTTCTTCAATGTCTTGGCTGCACTCATCTTTCCAACCCTCGGCACCTGGCTTCATCTATCCAATGAAGGCTTCGCCCTCTTTGCAGGGACTGCGGTCAACGATACTTCCTCTGTAACGGCTGCCGCCAGCGCTTGGGACAGTCTTTACCAAAGCAATACCCTCGAGTCTGCAACCATTGTTAAACTCACACGTACTTTGGCCATTATCCCTATCACGCTCTTTCTATCCTACTGGCAAAGTCGCCAACAAGAAAACAAGCAAAGCCTACAACTGAAAAAAGTCTTCCCACTTTTTATCCTTTACTTTATCCTTGCCTCTCTCCTCACTACACTACTCACCTCTCTAGGTGTGTCCAGTAGTTTCTTTACCCCACTCAAACAACTCTCTAAATTCCTTATTGTCATGGCCATGAGTGCTATCGGACTCAAAACAAATCTGGTCGCTATGGTCAAATCCAGCGGAAAATCCATTGTTCTCGGAGCCATCTGCTGGATTGCCATCATCCTCACCAGTCTTGGTATGCAGACCCTTATCGGCATTTTCTAATACTCTTCGAAAATCTCTTCAAACCACGTCAACGTCGCCTTGCCGTATATATGNNTCAAAACTGTGTTTTGAGCAGCCTGCGACTAGTTTCCTAGTTTGCTCTTTGATTTTTATTGAGTATAACACAAAAGGTAGCCCACCAGCTACCTTTTCTTATGCTTCCTCAATTAAGCGTGTATGTTCTCTCTTGATGCAACGATTCATCACGATGTCATCACATCCACCAGCACGCAAGATTTCTTCCGCTTCTAGACTTTCAAGTCCTAGCTGTGCCCAAAAAATCTTGGCATCAGCTTTGAGAAAATCACGCGCCACATCAGGCAGAAACTCGCTGCGACGGTAAACATTGACAATATCTACAGGAAAAGGAATCTCAGCTAGACTAGCATAAGCCTTTTCACCCAATATTTCGCCACCTGCCACCTTGGGATTGACTGGGATGATTTTATAACCCCGAGCCTGCATTTCCTTGGTCACTCGATTGCTAGTTGTTTCTTCACGGTCTGACAAGCCCACAACAGCAAGGGTTTTACTCGTTGCTAGATACTGACGAATCACACCATCACTTGGATTGATAAATTCTTGACTCATAGAAATCCTCCTTTTTCATCAGTATAGCACAATTTGAAAAGGCTTGCATAATTCTACTACAAAAAAGGAGGACTAGCCCCCTTTTTATTTAGCCTCGTACCAGGTTGCCCCTTCATTTTCATCTGCGATGAGGGGAACACTGAGTTGAATGGCTTCTTCCATGGTTTGTTTGACCAATTTTTTCATCTCTGCCAGCTCCGATTTAGGAACTTCAAGGACGATTTCATCGTGCACTTGTAACAGCATCTTAGTCTGATAGGCACCTGCAATCAAGGCTTTATCCAGCTGGATCATGGCAATCTTGAGAATATCTGCCGCCGAACCTTGGATAGGAGAGTTGATGGCAGTCCGCTCTGCGAAACCACGAATATTGAAGTTGCGCGAATTGATATCTGGCAACTCACGACGACGCTTGAAGAGGGTCTCCACATAGCCCTTATCACGCGCCTCACGCACCACTTCATCCATGTAGTTTTTAATACCTGGGAAGCGTTCAAAGTAGGTATCAATGTAGGCTTTGGCCTCCTTACGGCTGATGCCCAGATTATTAGACAAACCAAAATCTGAAATGCCGTAAACCACTCCAAAGTTGACAGCCTTGGCATTTCGACGGTCGTTTGCAGTCACATCCTCAGGACGCTCAATGCCAAAGACCCGCATGGCTGTCGAAGTATGGATATCTGCCCCCTCTTGGAAAGCCTTAATCAAGTGCTCATCCTTAGAAATATGCGCCAAAACGCGCAATTCAATCTGTGAATAGTCCGAGCTGAGCAGCACACTATCCCCCCACTCAGGCACAAAAGCCTTCCGAATCAAGCGCCCTTGTTCCAAACGCACAGGAATGTTTTGCAAGTTTGGATCCACACTAGACAAACGCCCGGTCTGGGTCAAATCCTGCACATAACGAGTATGAATCTTGCCATCAGCCAAAATCCAGTCCTGCAAGCCAATCACATAAGTCGATTGAATCTTAGCAATCTGACGATAGTCGAGAATTTTCTTAACGATTGGTGCAATCGGAGCTAGACGCTCCAAGACATCCACGGCAGTCGAATAACCTGTCTTAGTTTTCTTAGTATACTCGAGAGGAAGCCCCAATTTCTCAAAGAGAAGCACTCCCAACTGCTTAGGAGAGTTGATATTAAACTCCTCACCAGCCAGTTCATAAATCTCCTGAGTGAGTTTTTCAATGACAAGCTCATTTTCAGCCTGCATTTCAAGCAAGGTTTCTTTTTTAACCTTAATCCCAGCAATTTCCATCTTGGCAAGGACAAAAGCCAGAGGTTGCTCTATATCATAAAGAAGCTCTAACTGCCCATTTTCGCTGAGTTTTTCAAGCAAAATAGGCTCTGTTTCGACCAAAACGGCAAGCTTACGAGCCAAATGGTCCAAGAATTTCTCACGTTCAGGAATGGCCTTCTTGACTCCCTTACCGTAGAAGGTTTCATCATCAACTAAATAAGTCTGACCATAAAGACTAGCGATGGTCGCAATTTCATTGTCCTCCACAGTCGAAAGGAGGTATTTAGCCAAACGGCTGTCAAAAGCAGGCGCCTGCAAATCCACACCCAAACGATGCAAGAGAACTTTAGCTTTCTTAAAGTCATAAACTCTCAAAGGTGTTTTTTCTAAGAAGTCCTTGAAAATCGACTCTTGCAACAGCTCAAGCTTGTCTGTAGCATAAAGCTTATCCCCACAAGACCAAGCAAAACCAACCAAATCGTCCGTATGGTAATTTTCACCAAAAAGCTCAAAATGGAAGATAGACTCTTCACACAGCATATCTTGACTGATTTGGTCAACAATAGTAAAATCCAAGCTCTCAGCCACATCAGCTGACGACACATTTAAAGCCTGCTTGAGCTGTTTGAAGCCCATCTCATCGTAGAATTTTCCAAGATTTTCCACATCTGGACCACTATAGACCAAATCCTCTAAACCAATCTCAATCGGTGCCTTGGTATCAATGGTCGCCAGTGTTTTAGATAAAAAGGCCTGTTCCTTATCATTGATAAGGTTTTCCTTCATCTTAGAAGCCTTCATCCCATCAATATTTTCATAAATTCCCTCAAGCGAACCATGCTCCAGCAAGAGCTTGATACCCGTCTTTTCACCGATTTTGGTCACCCCAGGGATATTATCCGACTTATCTCCCATAAGCGCCTTGAGATCGATAAACTGCGTCGGTGTAATGCCCATCTTTTCCATGAGATAATCTGGCGTAAAGGCCTCAAACTCAGCTACACCTTTCTTGGAAATTTCAACCACCGTATGCTCATCCGTCAGCTGAATCAAATCCTTGTCCCCACTGACAATGGTAATATCAAAACCATCCTGCTCAGCTAGCTTATCCAGCGTCCCAATGATGTCATCCGCCTCATACTGAGCCAGCTCATAGTGACGAATCCCCATATGATCCAGCAACTCACGAATGAAAGGAAATTGCTCACGAAACTCATCAGGAGTCTTAGCCCGACCACCCTTATAGTCCGCATACATCTCTGTCCGGAAGGTCGTCTTTCCCGCATCAAAAGCCACCAAAATATGACTAGGCTCCACCCGCTCCAACAAATGGCTCAACATCAACTGGAAACCATAAATGGCATTGGTATGCAAACCAGCCGCATTCTTAAAACGGTCCAACTGCTGATAGAGTGCAAAAAACGCCCGAAAAGCAACAGAAGACCCATCAATCAATAATAATTTTTTCTTATCCATACACCCATTATAAAGGAAAGAATCAAAAAATACCATTGGGAAGAGCTAGAGCAAGTATTTTTCAAACTTTTTCCCGAATAAATAGATAGAAGCATTGAAACTAGTAAACTTAGATTTAAAAATGTGCTATAATGAAAGACAAACTATAAGAAAAGTCAATAGTTTATCTAAAATATTTCTTATTTCAATTTGATGATTTAGCGATGATTTTAGAGCACGGCAAAAATCCCTTGAAAAAGTCCATTTTTTTCAAAGGTAATCTTGTGTTAATTTCAGAAATTACATCACTTTTTGTTCGTCAAATGGTAGCTCTTTTTTAGGAGATAAAACATGGTTCGGATAAGTTTTTTTGCAAGGTGGATGATGGCTACATTGTAATGTTTTCCTTGTTCTAACTTAGTCTTAAACTAGGCCTTAAAAGCAGGTGAAAAGCGATTGCATGCTTTGCCAGCTGATGAACGACTACAGAAACGTCAAGAAGAGCTCCAACCCCTAATGGAAGACTTCTTTGCTTGGTGTCGGCGTCAGTCAGTTTTACCTGGTTCAAAACTAGGAAGGGCAATTGAATACAGTCTCAAGTATGAAGAAACCTTTAAGGCCATTTTGAAAGACGGGCATCTGGTCCTTTCCAATAATCTAGCTGAACGCGCCATTAAATCATTGGTTATGGGACGTAGTAAAAGAGTCCAGTGGACTCTTTTAGCCTAAGCTAAATTTTAAAAAGCGAGGGTGGTTGTTTTCTCAAAGTTTTGAAGGAGCTAAAGCAAGAGCTATTATTATGAGCTTGTTGGAAACAGCTAAACGTCATCAATTAAATAGTGAGAAATAGCTATCCTATCTTCTAGAATGTCTTCCGAACGAGGAAACTCTCGTAAACAAAGAGGTTTTAGAGGCTGATTTACCATGGACTAAAGTTGTACAAGAAAAGTGCAAATAAGAAATCTCCAGATTAGGAACTATCCGTGAGTTCTCTAGGCTGGAGATTTTTCAATATACTTCGTTATTAGGCGGTTACGACTGAAATATCGTCTTGTTCACTTTTTATTTTCTTCTAACCAATAGACGGAGTTGCAAGGAAAATGCCAAAAACTCTACCCCTATAGCTAACAAAGAGCAAAAAAACTAGGAGAGAACTCTCCTAGTTTTAAATTATCTTGGATTATTTAACCCACTCACCGTTGTGGTTTACTTTATAACCATCTACAGTTGTATTAACTGCAAGAGCTCCTGACGCGTATGAGTAGTACCATTTACCACCAACTTGATACCAACCAGTTGCCATTGCACCTGATGATTTCAAGTAGTACCAAGTACCGTTATCTTTAACCCAACCAGTTGCCATTGAACCGTTGTCGTTTAGGTAGTACCAAGTACCATTGTCTTTAACCCAACCAGTTGTCATCCAACCAGCTTGGTCGAAATAGTACCAAGTGCCATTGATTTTTTCCCAACCATTAGTTGTGTAAGAACCATCAGCGTGTTTGTACCACCAGCGAGAACCTGATTGAACCCATGCTGCTTGAGCAGCTGGTTTTTCAGCAGAAGCTACTAGTTGAGGAATTTCCAAAAGGGTTGCTTTACCATTTTGTACTCGAACTGTTAATTTATATGTTCCACGTTTAGTTTTAACTTCAACAGTACTTTTAGCTGATTTTTCATACTTAATCTCAACTGCTTTACCATCAAGTTTCAGTTCATTACCTTCTTTATCATAAACCTTAACATATCTATCGGTAACAACTCTTTGTTTATTAGATTGTTGAGATTGTTGAGATGCAAGGTGAGACTTAATATCATCAATAGTCAAATCACCATTTTCAGTAGTATTAACTTTACCACTTGCTTCTTCTCCACGTTTAGCTGCTGCTTCTGCTGCTTCTGCTGCTTCTTTAAAGAGTTTAGAAACTTCTGCACTTGGTTCTGTTCTCTCATCAGCTGCAGGTTTAGCATTTGGCAATGTTTGAACATTAGCCTCACTAAAAGTTGCTGTATCAGCTGAAACAGCTTGTACAGCACCAAATGCTGCAAGAGCGACTGCGCTTGTCAATAAAACTTTTTTCATCGTTTTATCTCCTTTGTTTTTCTTTAAAATATTTTTTCGTAAGACTACCTTACTACCATAGATTATATAAATATTTGCAGGATTTGTCAAGAGTTTTCTTCGAGTTTTTAAACTTTTTACCTATTTTTTCAAAAAAGCCAAATTTCAAGTTCAAGTTAGCCATCAAGAAGTCTTCTCTGGGTGATTTGTAGTTCAAGCATTTTTTAGGATAGTTATTAATCCAATTTTAGATGAATGCGACTTCTTTGGGAGTCGTTTTCTTAGTTCCCTTAGGTAACCATCTCCGAATGAGCCTGTTGTGATTCTCATCAGTTCCCCCTTTTCCCAAGAGGCATAGGGGGGCGCATAATAGATATGTTCCTCAGAAAATACATCAGACAAGCGGTGAAATTCTGTACCATTATCTGCCGTGATGGACAGAATCTTGTCTTGTTTTAAGATGAGTTTTAGAGCCTGATTGACCGATTCAGCGCTTTTATTATGCCATATGGCATTGTCCATAACGAGTAAAAGATAATCATCTGAATAAGCTTGTGAAAGCTCTTCTAAAAAAAAGGCGTTCATCCACTCAGTATGACATCCACCAGCGATTAAGAAAAATGATTCGCCTGTATGGGCATCAACAGCTCCATAACAATAGCAAAATTCTCGTATATAGTGACTATGGACATGTGGACCTACTCCCATTGGAGACCAACAAGATCCCAGTTTACTGATTCTACCGAAACCAGCCTCATCTTGGTACATCAAGCGAACCTTACGAAAAGGTCTACTGGTTTTAAAGCGCTTTCTTGTCTTCTTGAATTGAGATTTTATTTTTAGACGCGACAATGGTTTGAGAGTCTACTTTCTTGGGATGTGCTGGACGTGGCCTAATATTTCGCCAACCATGGTGCTTCAAGAGTTGATAGAAGGTATCACGTGTGTAGGAAGAACCTAACTCCTTTTTATAAGCCTGAAATAAGGCATCAATTGTAACAAATTCTCCTGCCTCTGCAGCCTTCAAATGACGGGCAAGAAAGGCTTTCTCTTCCTCAACTGTCATATATGCGTGGTTACGACCACCACGTGTTTCTTGAAGGAGAGAATCGAGTCCTAACTCCTCATATTTTTTTACAGTTGGCCAAATCGTTGTTTGATTACAGTCTAAAAACTCTATAATCTCTTTATAAGATTTACCCATCAGACGAAATAGAACGATTTGAAGGCGTTTATGATATTTAGCTGTACTAGAGTCTTTTAAAAGTGTTTTGATAGCTTGGATTTCTTCTTTAGTTGATTTCATATTACTATTATATAATGCTTTTTGATTTTAGTCTAGTATTAATCCCAATTTTCCATTATGAATACAATAGTAAATGGTTGAAATTCCCACGTTAACCCCTTTAGCCATAACCATCATTTCAGGAGAAAACTTTTGATTATGATAGTGGAGAATCTTTTCCTTTAGTTCTTTGGTTAAGCTTGATTTCTTGACCGAGCGCCTGCGATTGTTTTCATAAGACTGTTGAGCATAGTCGGTAGAATAAACCTCTTTGAAGCGCCCTTTTCCAAGACATTGTCAGACTGTCTCACGCTTGATTTCAGTGTGGATAGTTTGAGGAGCTTTTCCAAGCAAAGAGGCAATTTCTCTATTTGATTTTCCTTCTTTTGTTTGGCTTTTGTAGTATAATTGTCTTGCATCTCTGTGCCTTTCTTGTGTTTGTGGTTGAACAACAAGTATAACACAGAGGTGTTTTCTTATGCCTAGAAGAGCTTTCATTTTTTTCAAAAAAGGTTGAAAAAACACCTTTGTGAGATGAAATACCCTTCAAATACCGTATCTCCCAAGTGAAAATCTCACAAATTTCTTAAACTTTGAGTCAAACTTCACATATCTAATCCATATCGATAGTTGGACAGAACTCACTTCTATGGTATTATCCTATCCCCCTTCCAAATGTCAAGCAAAAATGACAAGTATTTTAGAAATAACTCGCCATTTCATTAACTTTCTACTATATTAAAAAAATGTGACCTCATAGCAAGGACTCAAACTCAGCGACGCTCATACCCAGCTGATGGCTGGCAACCTCGGAAGTCAGAAGTCCTTGGCGAACCATATCCAGAAAGGCAAAAAGTTTCCCACGTTCCAAGCCTTCTTCTCGCCCTTGTTCAATCCCTTCAGCTCGTCCACGTTCAAGACCACGCTCCAGTCCCTGTTCAATCCCCTCTGCACGACCACGCTCTAAGTCTTTTTCCTCCGCTTGTTCCAATGCATAGTCATGAGCGAGTAAGGCTTGTTCTTCACGCATACGTAGTTGACTAAACATTTTCCTGTCCTCCTCGGACCAGCTCTTGTAATCTAGCAGTTGGTCTGCCTGGCTGATGGCTCGCTCGGGGCGCTGGGTAAAGGGTTTATTCCCGAAAAACTCCAACCATGGCTTGCGAACGCTATCCTTGCTGGTTTCTCTGTATTTTTTAATTCCAAGAATACCATCTTGACTAGATGGTTTTCCTGTCCATTGTTTGTGATGGTTAAGACTTCACCTGTCGTTCCCTCTCGCATACTAAAGCTATGAAAAGCTTAATCATCCTGAAAGTAATTACTATCCACAATAGCTATTGCGTATACTGATGCGATGTGTTTATAACTTTGGTGAGCGTTTCCTTCTTATTGGCGAATTTTTTCTAGATTTTGATTGACCTGACTGCACAAGTAAGCCCACAGGAGATTGATGAAAAAATTCTGATGATGAACTTGAATTTCAATGATTACTTGGGTTCCATTATCCAACTCCACCAAGACATCAATACTGGTATAGAAATCTTGTGCTTAATAGGGCAGAGAAGGCAAGACGTGAATGTTACTTCCTTCCAAAATGGTCACATTTTTTGCTGGTAAATCCAGCATATCGCGAATAAATTGACAAGTGATTTCTGGATTGCTGAAAATTTTCTTAGCGTCCAAATCATTGGTTGAGCTAATGCCCGGATGTCTTAGAATCATTCTTTCTCTCCTTTCATTATAGCACATTTTTAAATCTAGGTTTGCTAGATTCACTGCTTCTATCTATAGTAAAATGAACCAAAAACAGTACACAATGTTGTATAATCTTCTTATGGCATATTCAATAGATTTTCGTAAAAAAGTTCTCGGCTATTGTGAGCGAACAGGTAGTATAACAAAAGCATCACAGGTTTTCCAAATCTCACGTAATACCATTTATGGCTGGTTAAGGCTAAAAGAGGAAACAGAAGAGCTAAACCATCAAGTAAAAGGAACAAAACCAAGAAAAGTTGATAAAGATAGACTTAAAAACTATCTTACTGACAATCCAGACGCTTATTTGACTGAAATAGCTTCTGAATTTGGCTGTCATCCAACTACTATCCACTATGCGCTCAAATTTATGGGGTACACTCGAAAAAAAGAACCACACCTACTATGAACAAGACCCAGAAAAAGTATCCTTATTTCTTAAGAATTTTAATAGTTTAAAGCACTTAGCACCTGTTTATATTGATGAAACAGGATTCGATACTTACTTTTATCGAGAATATGGTTGCTCATCAAAAGGTCAGTTAATAGGAGGTAAAGTCTCTGGAAGAAGATATCAGGGGATTTCTTTGGTTGCAGGGCTAACAAATGGTGAGTTAATCGCTCCAATAACTTACCAAGAAACAATGACGAGCGACTTTTTTGAAGCTTGGTTTCAGAAATTTCTCTTACCGACATTAAATACACCCTCAGTTATTATTATGGATAATGCAAGATTCCAATAGAATAGCTAGAATAGAATTCTTGTGTGAAGAGTTTGGGCATAAACTTTTACCCCTTCCTCCCTACTCACCTGAGTACAATCCTATTGAGAAGACATGGGCTCATCTCAAAAAGCATCTCAAAAAGGTATTACCAAGTTGCAATACCTTTTACGAGGCTCTTTTGTCTTGTTCTTGTTTCAATTGACTATATTTATTCGGAAAAAAGACGAAAAAACCTGAGAACCATCTCAGGCTTGGTCATTAAATTTTTTTCTCAATACCGAAAAGTGGAGAAAGTGGTCGTTTTTCATGAATACGTACGATAGCATCCCCTAGGAGATGAGCGATTGAAATCTGCTCAATCTTATCAATCAAACGCTCTTCTGGAAGATAGATGGTATCCAAAACAACCAATTTCTTAATAGCTGATTTTTGGATATTGTCCGTAGCAGGACCAGAAAGAACTGGGTGCGTACAGCTTGCATAGACTTCAACAGCACCAGCTTCCGCAAGAGCATCTGCCGCATGACAAATCGTTCCAGCGGTATCAATCATATCATCAATCAAGATACAAGTCTTGCCTTCAACCTTACCGATGATGTTCATAACTTCACTAGTATTCATCTTATCAACGCTACGACGTTTATCAATAATAGCGATAGATGTTTTCAAAAATTCTGCCAACTTACGAGCACGAGTTACCCCTCCATGGTCCGGGCTGACAACCACATAGTCAGAACCAACCATACCACGACGCTCAAAATAATCTGCAATCAGAGGAGCGCCCATCAAATGATCCACAGGAATATCAAAGAATCCTTGAATTTGCGCAGCATGCAAGTCGATGGTCAATAAACGATCCACTCCAGCTACTTCAAGCATATTTGCGACAAGTTTTGAAGTGATTGGCTCACGCGCTCTCGCCTTTCTATCCTGACGTGCATACCCATAGTAAGGCATGACAACATTGACAGATTCTGCACTCGCACGCTTCAAAGCATCCACCATAATCAAAATTTCAAGCAGATTGTCATTTACAGGCGAGCTAGTTGATTGTAGGATAAAGACGTGTTTCCCTCGGATTGATTCTTCGATGTTGACCTGAATCTCTCCATCTGAAAATTGGCGAACACTTGATTTCCCCAACTCTATCCCAATCTCCTGCGCCACACGTTCTGCCAATTCTTTATTAGAAGAAAGGGCAAACAGCTTTAAATCAGAAAAAGACATGATTTCCTCCGGTATATATGTATCGCTTGTGCTTTTCACAAGATTTTCCATCTACCATTGTAGCGCTTTTTGCACTATTTTTCAATCAAAAATAAAAGAAGGGTACCATATTTGTACCCTTGCATCATTATTTTGAAAAATATTCTAGTTCATCAACTCATTGTGCTTCTCAACAAAACGATAAGCCTGATAAAAACCATAGAGAGTAATAGCCATAATCACTGGAATCGCTAAGGGCAACTCTGTCTCTAATTCTACAAAAGGAGAGTTAAACAAGAAATGAGTTCCCAAGGCTAAACCTAGGAAAATAAGCCCCTCTTTCTTGCCAGCCATCTGCCCTTTATAGGCTCTGTAAAGCAAGTAAACACCTACTACAGCCAGACCTGAAAAAGTCCAGTGAGAGGCAATTCCTGAGATAATACGCTCTAAAATTCTCGAAATAGTAAAGTCAAATCCCTCTGGCAAATCCGTACGAATATAGCTAATATCCTCAATCATTTGGAATCCCAAACCAGAAGCAATCCCTAGTAAAAACAAGGATTTTAATTTTCGCACAGGAATCAAAGTCAAAACAAAAACAAGTGGCAACAATTTCAAGGGTTCTTCTACCAAAGGAGCCACAATAGCACTTTCAAAGGCATTTAAAAATGCACTATCTGGGAAAAGAACACCCAGCAAATCATGGATATAGGTATTCGCAAAGCTAGACAACCAGCCTGAAAGGAACATCCCACCCAATAAAGACAAAATCAAGGCTTTCTTTGGCAATTCCCATTTTTTCCCAATACAGAAAATGAAATAAAGAGCTGGAATCATGTAAAAGAGAGCTAGAAAGATAGAAACTCCCATTAGTCCATATTCCGCACCTGACCTCGAACCGTCCGTATAGTAGATGGTTTCATACTGTAAACCAATACATAGCAATAAAATAAAAATAAATAAAATACTGCTTTTCTTCATACACTTTCTTTCTAAATGAAGTATTTATAATTCTACGACTGTCATACTTCCTGTATCAACATTGTAAATGGCACCAAAGATAGTGACATCGTCTGGTATTAGGGGAGACTCGATAAGCAGTTGCATATCCTCGCGTACACTCTCTTCTATATCTTGGAAGGGCAAGAAGTCCTGGTCTGACACATCTACACCTAATTCCTCTTTTAAATACTCCTGAAAAGGTTCATTTTCAAAGGTCTGAGCACCACAGTCTGTATGGTGCAATACCACAATCTCTCTTGTCCCCATTTGTTGCTGGGAAATAACTAGCGAACGAATCATGTCTTCAGTCACTCGACCACCTGCATTCCGCAAGATATGAGCATCCCCAAGTGCCAAGCCCAGAGCTTGCGCAACGTGCAGACGAGAGTCCATACAGGTCACAATAGCTACTCTTGTTTTGGGTTTAAGTGGCAGATTTAACTGCCCATGTAAGGCAACATAAGCCTGATTAGCTTGCATAAACTGTTCAAAATACGACACGATTCCCTCCTTGAAAATTTGATAGTCAAACATTTCTCCTATCTTATCATTTTTAAGAAAATTTGTCACGGATTATGCAAAGACCTTTTTCAAAACTTCCTGAATCGTTGTCACGCCAATGACCTGAATTTCCTTAGGCAGAGTGATTCCTGTCAAGGAATTCTTAGGTACATAAATCTTAGTAAAGCCCAGTTTAGCAGCTTCGTTGATGCGTTGCTCAATACGATTCACGCGCCGAATCTCTCCTGTCAAGCCCAGTTCTCCGACAAAACATTCCTGAGGATTAGTTGGCTTGTCTTTGTAGCTCGAAGCAATAGCAACTGCAACAGCCAAGTCAATGGCAGGTTCATCCAATTTAACACCACCAGCAGATTTGAGATAGGCATCCTGATTTTGCAAGAGAAGCCCTGCCCGTTTTTCCAAAACAGCCATAATCAAGCTAGCACGGTTAAAATCAAGTCCTGTCGTAGTACGCTTGGCATTTCCAAACATGGTCGGTGTTACCAAAGCTTGAACCTCCGCCAAAATCGGACGCGTCCCTTCCATGGTTACAACGATGGAGGAACCAGTCGCCCCATCCAAACGCTCTTCTAGGAAAACTTGACTCGGATTGAGTACCTCAACCAAGCCGCCCGACTGCATCTCAAAAATCCCAATCTCATTAGTGGAACCAAAACGATTTTTGACCGCTCTCAAAATACGAAAGGTGTGGTGACGCTCCCCTTCAAAGTAAAGCACCGTATCCACCATATGCTCCAACATACGAGGCCCAGCCAAGGTTCCTTCTTTGGTCACATGACCTACGATAAAGATGGCAATGTTATTGGTCTTGGCCAACTGCATGAGTTCAGCGGTCACTTCACGCACCTGAGAAACAGACCCCTGCACCCCTGAAATCTCAGGAGACATGATGGTCTGGATGGAATCAATAATGAGAAAGTCTGGCTGGATACGCTCCACTTCTGCACGAACACTCTGCATATTGGTCTCTGCATAGAGATAAAACTCACTATCAATATCACCTAAGCGCTCTGCACGTAGTTTAATCTGCTGGGCAGACTCCTCCCCACTGACATAGAGAACTGTCCCCACTTGGGACAACTGGGTTGAGACTTGTAGGAGAAGAGTTGATTTCCCAATCCCAGGATCCCCACCGATGAGGACGAGACTTCCTGGTACCACTCCGCCTCCAAGCACACGGTTGAATTCCTCCATCTCCGTCTTGGTTCGATTGACATTGATGGAAGTCACCTCAGCTAGTTTCATGGGCTTGGTTTTCTCACCTGTCAAGGACACACGCGCATTCTTGACCTCGGCAACCTCAACCTCTTCCACAAAAGAAGACCAAGACCCACAGTTGGGGCAACGTCCCAGATATTTAGGGGAATTATACCCACAATTTTGACATACAAATGTCGCTTTTTTCTTTGCGATGACAAACCTCTTTCTATATCTCTAACTCACACTCAATCACTTGGCAAAAATCAATCTTCTCATTTGGCACAAACTGGCGCATGAGCATTCGATGAGCAACAACTACCACAGTCTGATGTTCTCGATACTTAGACATACATTCTAGAAACCGAGACTTCATTTCCGTAGCTGTCTCATATTGAATAGGACTATTAGGAAGCAACTCCCCCTTGTTTTCTAAAAACAGTCTTCTAGCTGTTTCAAAGTTTTCTATTCCTGTTTTATAGACCTGCCATTCATGTAATAAAGGCTCTACTCTTAAAGGAAGACCCGTAGCACAGACCACATACGAAGCTGTTTCTAAAGCTCTTGCGACTGCAGAAGATACGATTATTTCAGCTGACGAGAGTAAAGTATTTTTGCTCAATTTCTGGACTTGCTGCCGTCCCATCTCAGACAAGGGTGCCAAATCTATCCCAAATCCTATATAAGAACGCTCCTCTAACTCACGGTAATCTGGCTCCCCATGACGTACAAAGATAATCTTCATTCTAGTGCCCTGTCGATCCAAATCCACCAGTTCGAACGCCATCAGCCGCATCTCCATCTGCAATTAAGAAAGTAGCAAAAACAGCCTGGACAATACGCTCCCCAACTTCAAGAACAACCTCTTGGTCTGTGATATTCTTCATCTGCGCAAAAATATGCCCTTCATTTCCAGGATTTCCATAATAATCCCCATCAATGATCCCAACTGAGTTAATTAAAACCAAGCCCTTCTTACGAGGATTTGAAGAACGATCATAGAGGTAGAGAACCTCAGTCGGCTGCATATAAGCCTTAACCCCTGTCGGAACCAAGACAATCTCTCCTGGCGCAACAACTATACGCACAGCAACCTTTAAGTCGTAACCAGCCGCATGCGCTGTCTCACGCTTGGGCAATAAATTTTCATCTGTAAAACTCGAAACCAATTCAAAACCACGAACTTTCATAATTTTCTCTTTTCTATTATCATTTATTCTAGATTATTCTATCTTATTTATTCGGAAAAAGCACGAAAAAAAGAGCACACAATTCAAATCGCTTAGGGCTGCTGGATTCCTCCCCTGACCCGCTTCACGCAGAACTGTTGCTCCACTATTTATTATATCACATTCCTATTCATTTTAAAAGCAAAATTATTTTTTCCGTCTATTTCTAAAAAAGTCCTGCATAATAGCTGCGCATTCATCTTCCAAAATTCCCGTTTCAACCTCTACACGATGGTTAAGACGCTCATCTGTCAAGATATCGTACAAACTTCCAGCAGCGCCAAATTTCTGGTTTTTAGCCCCATAGACCACATTTGGAATACGGGCAAGCCCAATCGCCCCACTACACATGACACAAGGTTCAATGGTCACAAAAAGTATGCAATCCAGCAAGCGCCAGCTCTCCTCACTCAAGTTCGCATCCTCTATAGCCATAATTTCCGCATGCATAACCGCTCGCTGTAATTCCTCACGCGCATTATGCCCACGACCAATGATTTCCCCATCTTTGACAATCACACAACCAATTGGAATTTCATCGTGTTCAAGAGCAATCTCAGCCTCTCTCAAAGCCTCCCTCATAAAGACTTCTTTTTCTTCAAGCGTATAATACATCTCTTTTCTCTTTTCCTACTTATCGATTTTATTATTATATCATGAATCCCAACACAAAAAAAGCCACCGAATGCGGTGACTCTATAGGGAGATTATTATGAAAAAGAAAAGTTTAGGATATTTGTTACAACAAGTTAGGAGGTCTTCTTGTAACTGTCTATAGTATACCCGACCTATCTTAAACAAATCTTAAAAATCTCTTAGGACCAAACACTTTCTAAAATATTTGTTTGTTCACGACCAGGACCTACTGAGAAAGTAGAAATACGAACGCCAACCAATTCACTCACACGACGAACATAGTTACGCGCATTCTCAGGAAGATCCTCCAAATTACGAACTCCAGTAATATCTTCTGACCAACCTGGCAACTCTTCATAGATAGGTTTGCAACGCTTCAATTGCTCAAGACTAGCTGGATAGTAGTCAATACGTTGACCATCAAGATCATAGGCCACACAGATTTTCACAGTATCTAAACCACTCAAAACATCGATAGAGTTCAATGAAAGATTAGTAATACCAGAAACACGACGGCTATGACGCATCACAACTGAGTCAAACCAACCTACACGACGTGGACGACCAGTTGTTGTACCATACTCATGACCCACTTCACGGATACGTTCTCCCACTTCATCAAACAACTCAGTTGGGAAAGGACCATCTCCTACACGACTCGTATAAGCTTTACATACACCTACAACCTTGTCAATCTTGCTTGGACCGACACCAGAACCAATTGTCACACCACCAGCTACAGGGTTTGATGACGTAACAAATGGATAAGTACCTTGGTCGATATCTAGCATAACACCTTGTGCACCTTCAAAAAGCACACGTTTGCCATTATCAAGCGCATCATTCAAGATAACAGATGTATCTATCACGTATTTCTTGATTTGTTGACCATATTCGTAATATTCTTCAAAAATATCATCGAAAACAATCTCTTTACTGTCATACAATTTTTCAAAAAGACGATTCTTTTCAGCAAGGTTACGTTCTAAACGCTCACGGAAAATATCTTTATCTAAAAGATCTGCAATACGAATTCCAACACGAGCAGCCTTGTCCATATAAGCTGGACCAATTCCCTTAATTGTCGTACCAATCTTATTGTCGCCCTTAGCTTCTTCTTGCAAGCGATCCAACTCGATATGATAAGGCAAAATAACATGCGCACGATCAGAAATACGCAAGTTATCAGTTGTTACACCTTCCTCATGAAGATAGCTCAACTCTTTTACAAGAGATTTAGGATTTACAACCATACCATTCCCAATGACAGATATTTTTTCAGGGAAGAAAATCCCAGATGGAATCAAGTGCAACTTAAATTTCTTACCGTCAATCACAATCGTGTGACCAGCATTATCACCACCTTGGTAACGTGCAATCACTTCTGCATTCGCTGAAAGGAAGTCTGTAATCTTCCCTTTACCTTCATCACCCCATTGGGTACCTACAACAACAACTGAAGTCATAATCTTGTCTGAGCCCTCAGGCTCTTCCTTTCTCACATACATGGCAGGACTCTCACCTGCAATTATATCTTACAATTTATTATAATAAAAAATCGCCTTTTTATCAAGAAGAAACAATAGAAAGATTTGCTATTTCCAACTATTAAAAAATGATTTAGAAAAATTACTAGCTATTTACTATCATCTTTCCATAAAAGAGTAAATTAGTTCGGAAATTAACTCAGACTATCTCAACAAGAAATAAAACCTTGTTTCATTATCATCTTTTCAAGATACAAACGATAAGCAACACGATAATGGTAAACAATAAAATCCCTACGACACCCAATGCCATATCTAACTAAATAATAAATCAAAAATTTAAAATGAAAATGTTCCCAGTCAAAATGATCACCAAATACAGTACCATACTCTTCTTCAATATTTCTATAAAAATCTGCCATCTGCTCATAAATTTTTTATAACATGATCAAATACTCCTTTTCTTTTTTATGAACTTATTCTAACAAAAAATTTTAATTAATCATTAATAATTCCTGAATTGTACAAATACCAACCTCAATAAGATAAAAAATAGGAAAAGTTGACAGAATAGGAACAAATTTACTACCTAAATTAGACTATTATAGACCTTATTAACTGCGTTAAATACTAAAAGAGAGTTGAGGTAAAAATCTTAAAATAAGAAAAACGCATAGTATAGTTGCTTAGTTTCAAACAAGCATGTTATAATAAAGCTATGGCATATAGTACAGATTTTAAACAGCGAGCATTAGATTACATCAAAGAGGGGCACAGCCATGTCGAGGCAGCCAAGGTTTTTGATGTCGGCGTCAGAACTCTCTTCACATGGAAAAAGAACTTACGTGAACAAGGACACTTAGAGAGGAAAAAGCGAGTCGTCAAAAACCGAAAGATTCCTTTAGAGGAATTGAAATCCTTTGTAGAGGCTCATCCAGATGCTTTTTTACGGGAAATTGCGGCACATTTTGATTGTGCTGTCCCTTCAGTATGGGCAGCTTTAAAGCAGATGAAGGTCACTTCAAAAAAAGATGACGAGCTTTAAGGAACAAGACCCAGAGAAAGTCGCTGAGTTTCTTGATATTTTGGATAACCTAAACGATTTACCAATCGTATATATTGATGAAACAGGAATCGACCGCTACCTCTATCGTCCTTATGCAGGGGCTCCTAGAGGGGAGAAAGTCTATGAAAAGATTAGCGGACGTCGTTTTGAGCGAACTTCAATTGTTGCAGGACAAGTAGACGGAGAGTTTATAGCTCCCATGATTTACAAGAACAGCAGGACAAGCGATTTCTTTGTGGAGTGGTTCAAAACGCAACTCCTGCCTGCTTTGAAGACACCTCATGTTATTATCATGGACAATGCTAGTTTTGATCCCAAGAACATTTTGGATGAACTCTGCATCCAAGATAAACACTTTTTCTTACCTCTACCGCCTTATTCACCAGATTTGAATCCTATTGAGCAAGCTTGGGCTATCTTGAAAAAGAAAGTAACAGATTTATTAAGGGAAGTCCCAACTATTTTTGAATGTTTGGAACGCTGATAACGAGAAAATTGTCAATGCCCTTAAACTAGCCTATTCTAACGCCAAACTAGAAGTCACTAATAATCTCATCAAACTTATCAAACGCAACGCCTTTGGTTTTCGGAACTTTAAAAACTTCAAAAAAAAGGACGAAATTTGCCCTTTCTCGAGATTAGCTTTTCATCAACCCACTACAGTTGACAAAGAGCCGAAAAATGTCTCGCCTCTAATAACACGAGATAGATTATTATTACATAACAAAAAAAGAGGCCTAAACCTCTTAACTAAATTACTCCGCCAGTAGGACTCGAACCTACGACATCATGATTAACAGTCATGCGCTACTACCAACTGAGCTATGGCGGATTAAAGCTAAGCGACTTCCATATCTCACAGGGGGCAACCC
>NZ_VMMK01000028.1:115662-126969 GCF_013277255.1 Streptococcus sp. 2154 | reverse complement strand
CTTTACTAATCTGTGGCATCCTCTTTCCTCCCTTTCTTTTTTCTTTATTTCTATGAGATTATTATACCTTAAAATTAAAACGCTTTCAAGAGTTTGTAGTATAATAGATTTCAGTTTCAAAAACTAGCCAAGTCAAACAGCTCCTCTAAAAGTACTTTCAGAGGAGCAAGTCGACCTATAATAGGAGAATACCAAAATTTAGTTTACAATTTCTGACAATTTTACTTTGCGATCTTCAAACATAGACTGGGTACAAGCATCTGCAGTAGCAATTGCTTCTAGGGCAGCTTCACCTGTCAAAAGTTTTGCAAATTCTTCTGATACTGGAGCTCCTTGCATAATCTCATGCAGATAGCGCATTTCTTTATCAATGACAGATGATAGCCATAATGGAGTACGTTTACCTGGTTTACCATAAGCAATTGATCCATCCATCTCTGTACTATGATAGATACGAGTCCGATCATCATCTTCTTCTTGCGATTCGTGAATCAAGAAATAACTTTCTTGTCCATCTAGCTTAAGAGTTCCTTTACAGTTGAATAAGTCTAAGCGAATGGCACCTTTGGTTCCTTGGATTAAGACATAATGTTCACCCCAACGATAAGCTGAACCCCATTCTAACAAGGCAAAACGCTTACTAGAAAATTCCATATTGACAAAAATCATATCATCTTCATCACCGAAATGTTCACCTTCATGGGCCACATTTCCACCTGTCATGGTTACAGTTTCAGGCATGCTCCCCATAAGGAATTGAACGCAATCCAACTCATGGATGTGGTGATACAAGTGACCACCTGATTTTTCACGAATTTTTTTCCATGATACTGACGGTTGTTGTTCTTCCCAACCATTACGAGCTGTGTGACAATATAGAACGTCTCCGATAACTCCTTGATTAATGAGTTCTTTTGCATGATGGACACCATTGAAGAAGTTCATAATATGTCCTGCCATAAAGGTCACATTGTTTTCTTTACATGCATCTACCATCTCGCGACAATCTTGATAAGAAAGCGCAATTGGTTTTTCACAGAAAACATTTTTACCATGTTGTGCGGCCTTGATAACTGGTTCTTTATGAAGATTATTTGGAGTTGCGACGATAACACAATCTACTTCATCGCTAGAAACCAACTCATCTAGGGAACTTGCTACTTTTGCTCCCAATTCTTCTGCAATTACTTCTGCATTATCTGGATCATAGAGAAGAGTAATCTCTGCTCCATCATTCTTTTGCATATAACGAGCCAATTCAGCTCCAAAATCCCCTGTTCCAACAACACCGTATTTAACCATGTTTTTTCTCCTTTATTATTGAATAAACTTTCTAATTTTAACTTATACTCTTCAAAAATCTCTTCAAACCGAGTCAACGTCGCCTTACTGTGCGTATGGTTACTGACTTCGTCAGCTTCATCTACAACCTCAAAAACGTGTTCTGAGCTGACTTCGTCAGTTTTATTTGCAACCTCAAAGCTGTACTTTGAGCAGCCTGCGGCTAGTTTGCTCTTTGATTTTCATTGAGTATTACTTCACAGATCCTTCTGACAATCCACTTGCAATCTTATTTTGGATGACAGAGAAGAAAATGATTGATGGAAGAACTACAATAACAGACGCTGCCATCATATCTCCCCAGTCTAGTATTTCTGAACCATTAAGTGAACGAAGGGCTACTGCTACTGTCATCTTTCCTGTATTGTTAATCAAAATCAAGGCATACAGGAATTCATTCCAAGCATTGATAAATGTATAAATAGCTGTTGCTACAATACCTGGTGCTACAATCGGTAGCACAACTTTATAAAACGTTACAAATTTATTTGCACCATCAATTCGAGCTGCTTCTTCAATTCCAATTGGAACTGTTTGGAAAAATCCAACTAAGAGCCAAACTGCATATGGAACACTAAAAGATAGATAAACCATCATCAAGCCAAATAAACTATTTGTTAACCCAACTTTAGCAATGGCAATTGAATAGGGAATTTCTAACAAAATTGGTGGGAAAATATAGGTAATGACGAGTAGTCTCGACATGATTGCTCCCAATTTAGGGAAGAATCGAACAATACCGTAGGCTGCCATAGCAGAAATAATAATCGCAATAAGGGTTGTAGCTAAGGCAATGATTAAACTATTTCGAATGTTATCAATAAAGTGCAAATCGTTGATAACATGTATAAAATAATCTAATGTAAACTGTTCAGGCCAAAATCGTGTTGGATACTGAGTCAATTCCCCTTTCCCCTTGACAGACGATATGATAATCCATACCAATGGGAAAATTGCAACAATAGTCGCACCAATCAAGAGTGCATGTGAGAGAATATCTAAATAAATACTGGATTTCTTCTTCATTATTTTCTACCCTCCTTTTCCCACTTACTGATGATAGCAAAGTAGATAAAGCAAATCGCCATCAAGAAGATAAAGAGCAACACTGTAACTGCTGAAGCACGACCCAACAATTTAGTGCCCCAACCCAGGTTGTAAGCAAAAATTGGAAGCGTCGTTGTAGCATTAGCCGGTCCACCACCCGTAATAAGGTAGATAATGTCAAAGTTATTAAAGATCCATACAGTTCTCAAAACAACTAGAAGCCCTACAACTACTTTAATATGTGGAAAGACGATAAACTTGAACACCTGCCAACTTGAAGCACCATCTATCTTAGCAGCCTCAAATTGTTCTTCTGGTACTGTTTGCAAAGCTGAAAGCACATTAACCATAATCATTGGTGCTCCAAACCAAATGTTGATAAACACCAAACATAGGAATGCCCATGTACTATCTGTCAAAAATGCAGGTGTATGTTCCATTAAACCTAATTTTACGATTAGATTAGGTAAGTAGCCATAAACCCCGTTTAGAATCCACTGCCAAGAGAAGGCAATAACGATGGTAGGAAATGCCCAAAGAACAATCAATAAGGTCCTATATAATTTCTTGAAGTGGCGTACTCTGTGAAGAGCTAAAGCCAATACAAACCCTACTAAAACTTGACCAACTAATGAGAAAATGGTCCACTTAATTGAATTAAAGAACGCATTAAAGAAGTTGGGATCTGATAGCACAGCTTTATAGTTAGCTAAACCAACAAATTTATAATTGGGCATAATCAAATGCTTATTGGTAAAGCTATAAAAAATACTCGAGAAAAACGGATAAACAAAGAGTAATCCTACGATAATCATAGCTGGCAAAACAAATATCCAGCGAGTTAAATTACGTTCTTTAACCATTCTCCTTCTCCCTTCTTTTACAAGATTGGGCTAGGGCTTTTCAGCTCACTAGCCCACCTATTTTCTAGTCTTTTACATCTACTGAACAGCCTCAAATAAATCGTTTAATTGTTTTTCTGCTTCTTTTGCAGCTTTCATAGGATCTGTTCCATTTGTAATGATATCTTGGAACATTTGTTCAATAATGTGTTGGTTAGTCAACATACCAGCTTGTACACTTGGTCCATTTTCATAACCAATAGCAGTACCTTTTTTAACAGCTTCAGTAATCACTTCTTCAGCATGTTTAAATTTCTTACGAGTTTCATTTTCTTTATAGGCTGCAGAATCGCTAATCCCCTTAATAGTTGGCAACATACCTACTGGAGTTGAATCAAGGAATTTAACGTAGTCTTCTTCATTATAAAGTGATTCTAAGAATGCTTTAGCAACTTCTGGATGTTTTGAATTTTTCCAAACAACCATTGGAATGTTTGAGGTCTCAATTCCTTGGTCTTTATCAGATTCTTTGATTTTTGGAATAGGATAAGCATCAATCGAATCAATCAATTGAGGACTGTTGGCATTGATTCCTCCGATATGGAAGCCAGAGTTAAAGTCAAATGCTGTTTTTCCTTGATAGAACAAGGTAGCTTGCTGAAGGACATTAAAGTTCAAAGAATCTTGAGGTGAGATTTCTTTATACAATTTAACCCAGTATTTAATACCATCTTGAGCAAGTTGACTTGTCAAGTCTGCTTTAAGATCTTTTGTTAAGAGGCTTCCTCCACCACTACGTACGTAGAAGTTCAAGAAACGTGTTGCCATTAAGTCATTTGTTCCAAACGGAACAGACAAGCCATAAACTCCAGCTTCTTTCAATTTTTTAGAAGCTTCATAGAGTTGATCCCAAGTTTTAGGAACCTCAATATTATGCTCTTTTAACAAATCTGTTCTAACCCACATGACTTGTGCATGTGAATAAAGAGGAACAGAGTAGTAATCATCTCCGATTTTTGCTTCATTTAAGGCAGTTTCGTTAAATTTATCTTGTCCAATACGCTTGATAGAATCATTTAGCGGAACCAAAGCATCTGAGTTGACCATTTCCATTACTTGGTTAGGAAGAGCTGTACTAATATCTGGCACATTTCCATTTGCTAAACCTGTAGTCCATTTAGTATAGAAGTCATTCCAAGAGAATGTTTCAATCTTGATTTTCGTTTTTGGATGCTTTTGCATGAAAGCATCTGCTGATTTTTGAATACTTTCTAAACGTGGTCCTTGAGTAAAGGAGTGCCACATTGTAATCTCACCAGATAATTCTGTCGGTGGTTCAGTACTAGTTGTACTTTCTTTCTTTCCTGAACAAGCTACCAAGGCAACGGCTGCTAGCGCAACTCCAGCTAGACATAAAAACTTTCTCATTTTTTTCATCGTTCTTCCCTTTCTACATTAAGAAATCGCAACTTTAAAGACAATTTTTTTCACAGGTTCATCATTTATACGAACCTTGGGTTGATGTAAATCTTCTGGAAAAGTGATGAGGCATTCGCCAGCTCTCAAATGAACCAACTGTTCCACTTTCCCTGTGTATAATTCAATATCCTTCTCTTCATCATACTCTTGGGTAACGCTTACATTTTTCGGCGACGTAACAGCCATGGCTTCTTCGTTTTCCAAAACTAAATGAATATCCAAATATTTTTGGTGTGTTTCAAAGAAAGCCCCTGCTTGACCATCTGCTAGATAAGTAAAGCAATTCCCAAACAATCGATCACCATCGATAGCAATCGAACCTTCTGTTAAATTTTCTAGTCCTGTTTTTTCTAGAAAATCTATTAATGTTGCAAAATGTGGATTTACTCCCACATAAGTTCCTAAACGGCTAATTTTTGTAATAATCATCTCTTCTAACCTCCTTTCTCAATCTATTTTTCCTATCCAAGTTCCCCATTCTTCTGTCTAGCATTTTCTACTAGAAGGACATAAAAACACTACACTCTCTAACCTATACTCTTTGAAAATTTCTTCAAACCACAGTCGCTTCACCTTGGATTATATAGGTCAGTCTTATCTACAACCTCAAAGCGGTGTTTTGGGCAATCTACTGCTAGCTTGCTAGTTTCTTCTTTGATTTTCATTCAGTATCTCCTCAATCTTCACAAGGAGGTCTGATTTTTCTAGCGACAAACAGAATAAATAAGTTAGTTCAATGAGCTACCTTCCTTATAGATGAAATTGATATTCATGAAGGAAGTCCGCCCTTTATTTTTTGCAAAAGATACTAGTATGAATCTATTTGGGGACTTGAATTTATAAGCTGCTCACTTCGTTTTTCTAAAATAATTCTAATCTATTATTCTAGCACTAATAGACTCTTTGGCTAAATCTCCTTTCTACATCTCGTTTCACCAAAAACTTTTAAGAAAGAAATACTCTATATTTCATTCTCTAAATTAGTTTTGTTACCGTTTCCAATTAGAGTATACTTTTTTTTTAGTATTTCAAGTCTTTTTCTAATTTGGAATTTAGTTTCAAATCTTTTTTAACTATATCAAATATATTAAAAGTACTTTCAAAAATAATCAAATTCTTACAATACTTGTTTCGAGTGGACAAGATAAGAAAACAAGAAAGTCAATTTTAGGAGAAGACAAGGTTAATAGTCGCATGATATAATGCAATGATGTAAAAATCGAACAAATTGATTGGAAAATTCAAACCAATTTCTAACAATGATTTAAGAATTGTTGTGTCCTAATATAGATTCAATGCACTATAAAACGCATAATATCAAGTTTTTTTAATTACCTGATACTATGCGTGTTTGTGATTTTTAAGATTTTATGCCTAGAGTCTCTATATGAGGACTTAAAAAAACTGACTCGTAGATGATTTCCTAAAGTCAATCCTCTTACCTAAAAAAACGACTTCTAAAAAAGTTGCCTTCATCGAGAGGTGAAGCAATGATTGTCCTAAAAAATAGTTGGATCGCAAATCTCTCTGAAAATTTCTTCTCTCTGCCTAACTTGAATTTGAGATTCAACATTCTTATTTATGATGGTCTTTCAATAATACTTCAAACTCAGCAACAGTCATGCCCAATTGCTGACTGGCAACCTCGGAAGTCAGAAGTCCTTGGTGGACTAGATTTAGTAGCATAGACAAACTTCCTTCAACTTTCCCACGTTCAAGTCCTTGTTCTAAACCTTTTTCGATGCCTTGTTCAATCCCCTCTGCGCGACCACGTTCAAGACCTCTCTCTAAACCTTTTTCCTCAGCTTGCTCCAAAGCATAGTCCTGTGCTAACATGGCTTGTTCTTCTCGCCTGCGTTGTTCACTAAACATTTTCCTATCCTCCTCGGACCAGCTCTTGTAGTCCAGCAGTTGATCTGCTTGGCTGATGGCTCGCTCGGGCTGCTGGGTAAAGGGTTTATTCCCGAAAAACTCTAACCATGGTTTACGAACCTTGTCTTTGCTGGTTTCTCTGTATTTTCTTAATTCCAAGAACGCCATCTTGACTAGATGGTTTTCCTGTCCATTGTTTGTAATTGTTAAAACCTCACCTGTCGAATCCTCTCGCATGCTAAAACTATGAAAAGCCAAGTCATCTGAGAACTAGTTACTATCCACAATTGCGATAGCGTATACTGGTGAGATGTGTTTATAACTCTGATGAGTATCACCTTCTCGTTGACGAATTTTTTCAAGATTTTGATTGACCTGACTGCACAAGTAAGCCCATAAACGATTGATGAAAAAATTCTGATGATGAACCTGAATTTCGATGATAACTTGCGTACCATTATCCAACTCCGCCAAAACATCTATACTGGTATAGAAATCTTGCGCCGAATAGGGCATGGAAGTCAAGACATGAATATTGCTTCCCTCCAAAATGGTCACATTTTTTGCTGGTAAATCCAGCATATCGCGGATAAATTGACAAGTGATTTCTGGGTTGCTAAAGATTTTCTTAGCAACCAAATCATTGGTCGGGCTAATGCCCGGATGTCTTAGAATCATATTTCCTCTCCTTTCATTATAGCACATTTTTAAATCTAGGTTTACTAGATTTACTGCTACTATCTATTTATTCGGAAAAGAAAGACAAAAGAAGCGAGAAAGTTAAAAATTATTAATCCTAATTCACTTGTAAAGAGATAAATCTTGCTCATATTATTTATTAAAGACTCTATTTTACAAAAAAGATTACAAAATCAGCCGTTTTAGAGAACTCTTACCACTTCCTAGACTATTAATTCTAATGTTTTTTATACTACTCGCTTGCTCGTCAATAGGTCATAAAGCAAAATCAGTTGATCCATTCCCCGTACTCGTTCACTCTATAGCCGTCTGGTGTTAGCGAATTGAAAAGTAGTTTCCCAAAAGCATCGATATAGTACCACTTTCCTTTATAATAAATCCATGTATTGGATTCCATGGAACCAGATGATCCTAAGTAGTACCACGCGCCACTTGAATCTTGGAACCAGCCTACCTCCATCATGCCATTATCCTTGAGATAATACCAATTACCGTCTGTATCCTGTAACCAACCGGTTTGCATGATTCCATTCGCATCAAAATAATACCATGCATCATTTTCTTTCATCCAGCCTGTCCGTTCTTTCCCATCGGAATTTCTAAAATACCACTGATTATTTATCTTATGCCATCCTCTTTGTTGATTATATGTAATAACAGAATGTTCAACAGTAGAAAGTGACATGTTATCCGCTTCAACGCCAAAAACAGCTGTTAACGATGACGAGCCTGTCCCGTTCGTTGTGAATTGAGCAGTGGTTTCTGGGCTAGATAATCTTTCCTGTTTTGATGGAGTCTTTATTTTTCTCTCATCTCGGTGCCCTTCTACTGTCAATTTTTCTCCACCTGTAACTTTAGCCACAAAGTCTGGAACTTCCACTCTTTCAGGGACTAGTTCTTTTGAAGATACTATAGACTTCCCAAGGTCTCCTGGTATTTTTTCTCCCGATACTAAAACCTCTG
The DNA here is from genome assembly GCF_013277255.1 of Streptococcus sp. 2154. Classification (NCBI taxonomy): domain Bacteria; kingdom Bacillati; phylum Bacillota; class Bacilli; order Lactobacillales; family Streptococcaceae; genus Streptococcus; species Streptococcus sp. 2154. The sequence continues at coordinate 118,726 of NZ_VMMK01000028.1, read as the reverse complement.
ACTCTGAAAATTCCTCACTAGACGCAGGCAGTTCTTCTCTGATTGGCGCATCTTTTGGAACTAGAAACTCTACTTTATCTGGAGATACCACTTCCTCTTTGAGATTACTTGAGTTTTCTTCCGTCGATGACACCACTTCCTTCACACCCTTAAGAACCACACGTTCTTTCATAGGTGTAACCTCGACTGTACGAGAATTTTCAACAATCTTTCCATCAGCTAAGACCTTATAAGTCACCTTAGTAACTTCTTTACCTACATACCCCTCCGAAACAACCTCCGTTTTCCCTTTCTCTAACTCTTCGGAGTCCTCAAAACGCTCTGTAATCGGAAGTTCTTTTATGACACTGTTGGGTTTAATACCTAAAGTAATCACCTTGGATTGAGGAGCTATTTTCTTCTCAGAAACTTGAGAAGATACCGCTCCTGTATACTTATCTACTTGATAAGTAGTAGTTCGAGTAACCACCCCTCCTTTACCCTCTACAACTGAACGGAAACCAAGCTCTTTTGTTTCATCTCCTTGGTAAAGAGTATCAAAAGCAATCGATTCTTTTTCTACTTTCGGCTTAGTACCTTTATACACTACTCGGTAAATAAGTGGAACACCTTTTTTTTCACCCTTAGTATCCTCTGTACGCTCTTTTCCAACCTCAAGGGTACTATCACCTTCGTAAGTGGTAATAACCTCTGTTTTCGGCTCCTTTTGCGGTTTGAGAGGAGGTTCTACTTTATCTTTATCAGACTCTATTTTAGGTGTACTTGGTTTTTCGTCTTTTGGAGTTGAAGGAAGTTTATCCTTATCCTTCTCATCCACCAAAACTTCATCTTTTACATAGACAGGCTCTTTTGGTTTACCTTCAATATAAGAACGAACCCAATCCAGTTGCTCTTTTGATAAAACCAAACCACCACTGCGGCTTCCTACAACACCATTTTGGTGAACTCCAATTAAAGTACCTTTGTCATTATAAAGACCACCGCCAGACGCTCCGGGTTTTGTGCCTTCATAGCTGATACCCTCAATACCTGAACCGAAATCAGTAGTATCTACAACTTCACTATCCAAGACTGGAGATAAACGACCGTCCGGGAAACCATAAACCGAAACTTTTTCACCCTTAGCGATAGAAGTTGACTCAGAAACCATCTCTACAGGAGATACCGCTTTGAAATCTTCTTTTAGTCGAACCAAGGCTAAGTCATTTTTAAATCCAAATACGGAATCTTTTTTATTCCAATAAACAATATCATCATCTGAAAAATGCACAGACAACCCATTCGGTAAGGTTGCTTTATACACTGTATTGGTGCGACCAGATTTCGTAACGACCTCAGAACCTTTAACTGTTAAAAAATTATGAGCGACTGTTAACACCAAATTGGGTGCAATTAAAGTACCTGACCCCGACCCATCTGGCGTTTGAATGTGCGTTGTAGCATAGAAATTTTCTGAGCCATTCGGAGCTTGTAACACCTCTTTACTAGGCATAGGTAAGTTGGATTTGCCACTCAAGTCAACCTTACCAACCTCCGTTCTTGCGAAATCAGAAGACGAAGTAGATGAAGGATTTACTGAGTCAACAACAGCTTTTATAATGGTATTACCTAAAGCTAACTTACTGACATACTCATCAGACCAACTAGTATCACTTACTAGTTGGTTGACAGAAACTCCATTGTAAGATACCACTTTAGCTGTTGGGGAAGTTGCTATTAACTGTTTGAAGTCTGGATTTTGTCTTAAATGAAAATTCAAACCACTTCCAACAGGACCTTCCTGAACAACCTTATCTGAAATCAAAGGAGTTCCTTTAGTATCTTCCACTCGAAGTAGAACGCGGCCTTTTTCTTCACCTTTTACTAAAGTCGCTCGACCTTTTTCATCAAAACGATACAAAGCACCGTCAATCTCATACTCTACGTCTTTTAAGGCTCTGTGATTTTCATCATAATAGTAACGGTTTGCACCATCTATATACCAACCCTTTATACCATATTTATCAATCATAGAACGAATCCAAGTTCTGTGCTTTTCCGTAAAGATAGTACCACCGCCAATACGCTCACTCTCAGGAGCGTTTGAAGTATTTGTTCCGTGCTGGTGGATACCGACTACCTCTCCCTTATCATTAAACAAAGGAGCACCTGAAAAACCTCCCAAAGCTGAGGAATGATAAGTGACTGCACCGCTCTCTTTATTGATACTGCTCACAGTTGTTGAGACTGAATAAGCCTTACCGTCTTTCAAGCGAGCTTTATTTTCTTTACTTAAATTTGGAGTAGAAAAATCATTGGGATATCCGACCATAGTGATTTTATCACCAGTAGAAACCTCTTTATGGCTCAACTCTCTTGGAGAGTCCTCACCACCCGTCATAGCTTCTACAGGCTTTTTAGTTACCACTACTGCTAAGTCGTTGCTATAGTCTTTACCAAAGTCTTTGCCGTTATATAAGTGAATAGAGTCTTTTTCAAGAGCTTCTGATACTCCTGATGTCGGTACTTTGTTACTTTTCTCTGTGTCTGAGTTCATCACAACATAACTACGAGCAGACGCCCCACCACGCAAGACCGCAGACTTATCATCTTGGTTTTTATCATAGTAGTTATGAGCTACTGTTACCATGACATTCGGCGCTACAAAGACACCGCTACCTGATGCGGTTTGTTTCCCACTCGTACCACTATCATAAGTGGTATAAGTCATAGCAACACCCTCAGCGGACTTCTCATGAACGCTCACATCTTTTATATCATCGCCACCTTGAATAACGTCAGCATAAACGACCCCACCACCAATAACTGGTAAATCAGGAACCGATAATCCAATCATACTCACTAATGCCAGACATCCCACCAATCCATAAGCTTTTGACTTACGAAATTTTCCTAAACCTTTTAAATATAAAAACATCTTTTTCCTCACTTTAGTTTCTAATACTTATTTATCCAGATATAATAGCTTACAATCTTTTAAAATCTTCAAATAAGTTATGATTGTTCCATACTCTTCAAACCATGTCAGCCTTGTCGTGCCGTATGTATATGTTACTGACTTCGT